>CAIQHW010000560.1 GCA_903871715.1 uncultured bacterium | reverse complement strand
TTGCTTCTGCTGCTTTAACAGCGTTGGCATTGTTTGCTGCTTTCGTAGGTATTGCAGGTATTGATGGTATTGATATTTACAAAGCTGCTGTATTGGCTGGTTTGTTTGTAGGTGGTATGATTCCATTCTTATTCTCATCATTTGCTATTGCAGCGGTAGGTCGTGCAGCAATGAGTATGGTAGAAGAAGTTCGTCGCCAGTTCCGTGAAATACCGGGCATAATGGAAGGAAAAGGAAAACCTGAATACGATAAATGTGTGGCTATTTCAACCAAAGCATCACTTCGTGAAATGATGATTCCGGGCGCAATTGCTTTATCGATGCCTTTAATCATCGGATTCGGTTTTGGTCCTGAAGTATTGGGTGGTTTTTTAGCTGGTGCAACGGTTTGCGGTGTGTTGATGGGTATGTTCCAAAACAATGCAGGCGGTGCATGGGATAATGCTAAAAAATCTTTTGAAAAAGGGGTGAACATCAATGGTGAAATGTTCTACAAAAAATCAGAACCACATAAAGCATCGGTTACTGGTGACACAGTGGGCGACCCTTTTAAAGACACAAGCGGTCCTTCGATGAATATCTTGATTAAATTGATGAGTATTGTGGCTTTGGTTATTGCACCAACATTAGCACATATCTACCATGATAAAATTGAAAAAGACCGTGAGCATAAAACTGAAATGATGTTAGATAAAATTCATGGTGGCAAAATCGAATGTGGTGGCAATGAATGCACAGGTGATTCAACACAATGCAGCTACATGAAAAACCATAGTGAAGGTATGGATGCTGAAAGTTGCGATTCAGCTTGCATGGCTAAGATGGGTTGCAAAACAAAAGAAGAATGTATGGCTAAAATGAAAATGATGGCTGACAGTACAAGAGCTGGCAGAATGCATCATTGCTGCAAAAAAGGTGCAGAAGAAATGAGCCAAGAAAGTCATAAATAATAAGTCGTAAGTTCTTAGATAAAAAAAATCCGCTGTTTGCAAAAGCAGCGGATTTTTTTTATAACTTCTTTTCTTCTACATCCAATAATTGCTTTGGCGAACAAACCGCCAAAATTATTACCAGCAAAAGTATGCCGTAGGTTAATGTTTTAAAGTGATTATAGTAATTATTAAACACACCCAAAATAAAATGGCTGTTGGTTAAAAAATAAACAAGGCACAGTAATATCAGCAACACTATCTTTTTTATTTTGAAATTGGGAATTAGTTTTTGATTTTCAGGATTGAAATAAACCTGTATTATGTAAAACAATAGATATACCACTGCAGGAAAAATAAACAAGAAAGCATAAGGTTGCTGATGCGGAAAAATCAATGGTGTAGCCAAACACAAATAACTAAGCTCATATAATTTTTGGATGTTGGAATCGGTATTTTTGAAAGGAAATGTTTGTAAAAAATAAATAGCAAACAAAGCAAAAGAAAATCGAACAACATTGATAACCATGCTCAATTTTTCGATAGAAATATTGGCGATATTTCTGCGAATGGGCAGTGCATAAACATCGCCACAATCCTTTACCAGCAAGGTGGATAACAAAGTGGTGAGCGAATGAAAACTTCTTTCAGTAGTATCTAAAATATGGTTGGCATTATTTGGATTAAGCAATTGCCATCGCGCCAATAACAACATCTTATTGAAATCAAGACCAACAAATAAAATAGGAATGCACAACAAAGCAATACTGCAAAACACCACATACAAAGCGGCTTTCCACTCGTTTCTATACATCAAATAAGGCAACATAAGCAGCGGCAATAGTTTTACATTGATGCCAAAAGCAATCAGCAACGCACCGCTAAATTTTCGGTGAATTTGAATCAAATGCAAGCCTTCTAAAATTAAGTATAGAATGAAAATAGTTAGTTGTGCTAAATGAAAATTATCGCGTAAAAACCGCAGCATAAATAAAAACACCAAGCCATTAAAAACAAAAATAGTTTTGTCGTTAAAATCCTTTATGGGCAAGTATTGTAGTAATATTTTCCAAAGTCGAACTACAAAAAAAACATTGGCACAAAGCCACAAAATTTTTACAAAATATAGGGGCAAAAAAGTAAAAGGAACTAACAATAATGCAAACAAAACATCATAGTAGTAATGATAAAAATCGTTGTAAGAAATGGCGTAAATATTTTTTCGTTGCAGCAAATCTTTTGATGCTGCAAAAAAAATATCAAAGTCGTTTCGCTCTTTTGCTTCCAATAAAATTATCAGCAAAACAATTATTGCTCCAGACACATAAGCCCATTTGTGTTTTATGTTTTTCAAACTTTCTAATAAATTAAATTGCAAAATACACAAACAATTAAATGCACGATTAGGCAAAATAATTTCTTCGTAACATTGCATTTCAATTTATGAATAAGCAAGATAAAATTTATGTAGCTGGTCATCGAGGAATGGTGGGCAGTGCTATTGTAAGAAATTTGCAACAAAAAGGGTTTACAAATTTTTTGCTAAAAACTTCAGCAGAATTAGATTTGAAAAATCAGCAAGCAGTGAACGATTTTTTTGAAAAAGAAAAACCTGTTTATGTTTTTATTGCTGCCGCAAAAGTTGGTGGTATTCAAGCCAACAACACTTTTCGAGCTGATTTTATTTATGAAAACTTGATGATAGAAGCCAACTTAATTCATGCTTCTTTTGTAAATAAAGTTACAAAATTATTGTTCTTGGGTTCCTCGTGCATTTACCCAAAGCTTGCACCACAGCCGCTTTCAGAAGATTATTTATTGACAGGATTATTGGAGCAAACCAACGAACCTTATGCTGTGGCAAAAATTGCTGGCATCAAATTGTGTGAATCGTATCGCTTGCAATATGGTTGCGATTTTATTTCAGCCATGCCAACGAATTTGTATGGCACCAACGACCATTATGATTTAAACAACAGTCATGTGCTGCCAGCATTGATAAGAAAATTTCATGAAGCAAAATTACGAGGTGATAAAGAAGTGGTGGTGTGGGGCACTGGCAAGCCTTTGAGAGAATTTATGCACTGCGATGACTTGGCTGATGCTTGCATTTTTTTGATGAATAATTATTCCGATTTGCCGTTTGTAAATATTGGTGTGGGCGATGATATTTCGATTTTTGATTTGGCACATTTAATTAAAAATATTGTGGGCTTTGAAGGTGAATTAATTTTCGACACTTCAAAACCCGATGGCACACCACGAAAATTGATGGATGTTTTAAAACTACATGCATTGGGCTGGAAACATACAATCGGCTTGGAGCAAGGCATTCGACGCACTTATGACGAAGTAAAAACAAAGGGGTTTTAAAAAATGACGCAACAAAATATTTCTTTAATATCATCTTTTTATTCTAACGATTGGGAAATTGAGAGAAAAGAAAAGTTCCATTTGTTTGCTGAAATTGATGAACAGAATTTTTATTTATGCGCCATCAGCAATGATAAAAAAGTACCTGTTTGTTTTGAACAATATGCTTTATCGCAACATCAAAATTTTAATCAGCCCGAAAATATTTTATCGCTTTATCAACAAATAAATTGGCTAAAAGATGCTGTAATAGACGATTTTACGGTGATGATTCAAAATACACCATTTCAAATTTTACCTAACGAATTAAATTGGTTAACCAATAATGGCGGTTGGCAATGCACCGATTTGCAAACAGCCATCGAAGGAAAAATTGTGTACGAATTTGCTGGATTGATGAATGCGGCTTTGCAAAATTTTTCATCTCAAATCAAATTCAAACATCCGCTTTCGGGTTTGTTAAATCAAGTGAGTACCATGCTTAAACCTTTATCTGATGCGGTTTTATGCAATGTTCATCAAAATGCTTTTGATATGGTGCTGTGGAAAAATGGAAAAACTCAGCTCATCAATTCGTATCAAATGACTACACCTGAGGATGCAGTTTATTTTTTGCAATTAGCTATGCAACAATATGAATTGAACCCCAATAAAAATCAACTTTTTGTGAGCGGTGAAGTGATTCAGCAATCTTTATTTTTCACCACTGTGAGTAAATTTTTTAGAAACATCGAATTTGCAAACAGAGCTACGATGCTGCAGCAAGGCGTATTTAAAAACATTTTACCACATCGCTTTTTAACTTTAACTGGAATCATTGCATGAGAATAATTAGCGGAAAATATAGCGGCAGATTTTTTCAACCACCCAAAAAAATGCCTGCCCGTCCAACAACCGATATTGCGAAACAAGGCTTATTTAACATTTTGCAAAATCAATTTGATTTTGATGAAATTCACTTTTTAGATTTATTTGGCGGCACTGGAAGTATCAGCTACGAAGCGGCTTCGAGAGGTTGTGAATATTCTCATACCATAGAAATTGATGCCAAGTTGGTGCAGTTTATCAAGAGCAATTTCGAGTTATTACAATTGCCTAAAACCTGTCAGGTTTTTAAAATGGACATTTTTAAATATTTGCAAACTGCCACCGAGCAGTTTGATTTAATTTTTGCTGGTCCGCCTTATCCATTGCCAAATTTAAACACCATCCCTGATAAAGTTTTTGCGGCAAAAGTGTTGAAAGAAAATGGTTGGTTTGTGTTGGAACACAATCCCAATCATAATTTCGACAATCACTCTTACTTTTTTAAGAAACGAAATTATGGCTCTACCATTTTTAGCATTTTTACTAATGAAGCAAAAAATGTGGTAAACAAAACTGATTCAGTTTGATATTTTCAACGAAAAAGCTACCTTTGCACTCCGAAAAAAATCGGAATGGCCCCGTAGCTCAATTGGATAGAGCATCTGACTACGAATCAGAAGGTTTCAAGTTCGAATCTTGACGGAGTCACAAAAAAGAAATCAACAAAAAGGTAATCATAATTTGATTGCCTTTTTTTATTGCTAAAATCTCATTGCTTTTAATTTTGGAATTTGAAAATTGAAAAATGGTGTTAAAAAAAAGTTGGTTGGCAATTATTTTTTTTCAGGCGATGCTTGCCCAAGCACATGCCCAGATGAGTGTTGATACATCTCTAACGCCAGAAAAATTAGTAGCTAAATTTTTATTGGGCAAAGGTGTAAAAGTGGGTAAAGTAACTTTTACAGGTAATAAATTAGCCATTGGTCATTTTAAATTGGGTAATAATTCGCCGTTGGAAATTAAAAATGGCATCATCCTTTCCACAGGTAGTGTGTTGAATGCTATCGGTCCAAATACCTATCCATACACTACAACAGCGTTTTTGGATGTAAAAACGCAGAAACTGCAAAAAGGCGATAAAGATTTAAATCGCTTGGCGCATAATTACTCTTATGATGCTGCCATCTTAGAGTTTGATTTTATTCCGTTCAATAACAAAATTGCCTTCAATTATTTTTTTGGTTCGGAAGAATATCCAGAGTATGTAGGGTCGCGATACAATGATGTGTTTGGTTTTTTCATCACTGGCCCAAAATATCAAAGCAAAAATATTGCAACGCTTCCACTTACTATTACACCAATTACAGTTAATTCCATCAATCAACATCAAAACAAAAAAGGCTTTATTGACAATGATATTTTCATGAACGTAAAACCCACCAAAGCTATACCCAATGGGCAAAAGAAGAAATCTGTGAACAAAAAAAAATCGGACATTGTAGAAGATGATAAAGTGGAAGTGTTATTTGATATTGATAAAAAGAAGCAGAAAAAAATGAACCAAATTTTGCTGGACGATATGCAATATGATGGTTTCACAAAACCTTTGGTGGCTTGGTGTTATGTGGTGCCATTTAAAAAATATCACATCAAAATTGCGATTGCAGATGTGGGTGATAATAGTTATGACAGTGGTGTTTTTTTAGCCGATGGTGCTTTTAACAGCGTAAAAGATAAGCACATGGCTAATTTCAAGGATTATGCAGATTTAAGTGAGCGATTAAATTTTGATAGCATTTTTAATCCACCAGCGCCAAAGAAAGGAATTATGCCTGCGCCAAAACCAAAAATAAATCAAGATTC
>CAIQHW010000559.1 GCA_903871715.1 uncultured bacterium | reverse complement strand
TGGAATGTGGTGTATCAACCAATTGGTTTTTTAATCTTTTTAATTTGCGCATTTGCCGAAACCAACCGAGCTCCATTCGATTTGCCCGAATGCGAAACCGAATTAATTGGCGGCTACCACACCGAATATGGCAGCATGAAATTGGGCTTCTATCTTTTCGCCGAATACGTAAACATGTTCATTTCATCAGCCTTAATGAGCACTTTATATTTTGGCGGATATGCCATTCCGTTCATCAGCCATTTAGGTTTATCACACAATTTAGAAACCATTTTGGGCACAGCATTTTTGTTTGCAAAAATTGGCGGCTTCATTTTCTTATTCATGTGGGTGCGATGGACATTGCCCCGTTTTCGCTACGACCAATTGATGAATTTAGGCTGGAAACTATTGATACCATTGGCTTTAACTAATCTTATCGTCACAGCCATTGTAGGATTATTGTTGAAATAAATTTTTCTGCTTGCTAAATTTTTACTTCCACCCATTTTAAAAAGTGGGCAATTTTTTTGTACAACTCATCGGGGTTAAATGGTTTGCTCACATAATCATTCATGCCTTGGCGCAATAGTTTTTGCTTGTCATTTTCCATTGCTGCTGCAGTAATGGCAATGATAGGAATATTTTGCAACAGCTCATTTTTATGCGACCTAATAATTTTAGTAGCTTCTACTCCATCCATTTCGGGCATGTGAATATCCATCAAAATTAGGTCGTAAATATTTTTATCTAAATGCTGCAAAGCCTCTATACCATTGCCTGCTATGTCAACTTTCAATTTCCATTTATGTAAAAATTTAGTAGCGATAATTTGATTAAACGGATTGTCTTCAACCAACAAAATTCTTTTGTTAGCAAAAATATTTTCAGAAAATTTTTCCTCCGAAATTTCCTCCACTTCATTTTTTTCACCACCAATTTCCAACACCAAATCAAAATAAAAATTAGAACCTTTGCCTTCGCTACTGTCTAAAAATATTTCGCTGCCATGCAATTGCACTAATTTTTTGGTAATGGTTAAACCCAGTCCTGTACCGCCATATTTACGTGTGATGTCGAAATCGGCTTGTGAAAAACTATCAAAAACCATGGCTTGTTTTTCTTTTGAAATACCAATACCTGTATCAATTACTTCAACCCGAATTTTCACTTCGTTCTTATTTTTATGAGCCAATTTGCGAAGCGAAATTTCTACAAAACCTTTTTCGGTAAACTTGATTGCATTGGAAAGTAAGTTGTTTAAAATTTGGGCAATTCGCATTTGGTCGCCCAGCAAATGCTCTGGTATGGCATCATCCAGCACTGTGTTGATGAAAATTCCTTTTTCATCGGCTTTAAATTTATAGCTGCTTTTAATGTTGTAAACCAATTTTCGTGGGTCGAAAATATTTTTTTCCAACACTACTTTTCCGGCTTCCATTTTTGAAAAATCTAAAATATCGTTTACCAACAATGATAAATTTTCGGCTGCAAATTTTAGCACTTTCAAATCATTCAATTGGTCTTCACGTGGGTTTTCTTGTAACAATAAATTGGTCATACCCACCACAGCATTAAGCGGTGTACGAATTTCGTGGCTCATAATGCTAGCAAATTGTTGTTTTGCCTTAGCAGCATTTTCAGCCTTTTCTTTTGCAGCAATTAACTCTTGTTGCTTTTTATTTATCAAGGTGCGATTTAAAATTTCGTTGCTAATGTCTTCACATACAATCATAAAAATCAACTCATCATTTTCATTCTTTGAAATTCTAGCAGTTTCTTTTACCCAAATTACTTCACCATTTTTTTTCATTTTACGAGCTTCCCACTGCAAAAAATTATTTGCCGAACGTCGTAACAATGCTAAGTTTTTAGCCACTGTCTTTTTATCCTCGGGATGAAATAAAATACTGTGATGTTGATGCAATAAATCCTCTTTTTCATAGCCCAAATAATCAACGCCAAATTGATTTACTGAAATAATACTTCCATCTTCATTCATCAAAAAATACATCGAAGGTGTATTTTCAAACAACATTCTAAATCGTTCTTCACTTTTTGCCAACGCTAAATCTTTTTCATGGGCTTCGGTAATATCTCTAAACGTGCCACCCAAAGTTTTTTTATCGTTCGAAAATTCGCCTATTACATCAATGTATTTGTGGGTACCATCGTCAAATTTCAATTGCATAATTTCGGTTAATGGCTTAAAGTTGTTGAGTGATGACATTAACGTTTCCATATAGCCCGCTTGCATTTCTGGCGGACAAAAGTTGAAAAAATCGAGTAAAGATAATTCTTGCGGTATTCGATGATTAGTAATTTTGAGCACTTCGTCAGACAAGCTTAAATGGTTGTTTTGTAAATTCAAGCTCCACGTGCCAGTTCGCAAAAGCTGATGTGCCGACATTAATCTTTGCACGTTTTCTTTCACTTTAAAATCAGCCTCTTGCAATTTAATTTCAGCTCTTTTTCGTTCAGTGATGTCTCTTAATGTACCAAACAATTTGATGCACTCCCCATTTTCGAAAATCGGTTGCCCGGTTACTTCTAAATATTTTTCACTGCCTGGTTCTGTAATTATCTTTCGTTCTTTTACATACGAAAACCCTTTATTAATCGAATGTCGTACATTTAATCGTGAAGCATGACGTTCATTTTCATCCACATAATTAAAGAAGTCGTCTATTGTAAAATTATCTTTTGGTTTTTCTAATTCGTAAAATTTAGAAAGATTAAAATCGGTTTCCAACTTTCCAGTTTTCACATCCACCACATAAGTGCCCATTTTTAATCGTTCATGAGTTTGTTGCAAAAGCAATACATTTTCGTTCAATTTTCTTTGCGTTTCTTTCAACAAATCTTCTTCTCTTTTTCTATCAGTAATATTTCTAAAAGTGCCTACAACCCTTACGCATTCACCATTTTCAAACACAGGGTGATCGGCCATTTCTAAGTATTTGATGTTGCCCTTTGCCGTAATTATTTTCTTCTCTTTGCTAAAAGTTTGATGGTTTCCTGCCCTAATTTTCTTTTCATTTTCCATTAATTCTTGTTGGTCGGCTTTACTCAAAAATTGCATGAATTCTGCCACCGAAAAATCTCTTTCGGGTTCATCCATTTCAAAAAATTCAGCAAGATTAAGATCCGATTTAATGATACTTGTTTTCATATCAATGGTAAAAGAAGCCATTTGCAAAAGTTGATGTGCTCTTTCCAAACTTTTTGCATACTCGTGTATTTTCCGCTCTGCTTCTCTTAATAAATTTTCTTCGCCTTTTCGCTTTGTTATATCTCGTAAAGTGCCTACCAGCTTAATTTTTCCATCATTTTCAAAAATAGGTTGCCCACTGTTTTCAACGTATTTGATATTGCCTTTTGCTGTTTTTATTTTTCGCTCAACATGGTAGGAAATGTTTTTTTCAACCACATTTTTAACGATGTCAGCAAAGTTATCTTGATTGTTTTCAAACAAAATCATGTTAGCATAAACATCTGTTGAAATGGTTTGAGTAGATACAGGCAAGTCTAAAATTTCAGCAATTTTTTCTGAAATTAAAATTTGCTTTTCTTTCAATTCCATCGTATAAGTACCCATTTCCAAAATATCGTGCGATACTTTTATCATGGCAGCATTTTCTTTCAACAATTGTTCCGATTCCAACAATTTTATCTCCTGATTTTTCTTTTTGGTAATATCCCTCAAAGTGCCAATAAATTTCACAAAAACATCGTTTTCAAAAATAGGATACCCAGTAATTTCGGTAACAATTTCATTGCCTTTTGCCGTTATCATTCGGCGTTCTAAAGTGTACGGCGCTTTGGTGGTAAACATTTCTTGCAGCTTCCTTCTTGCCGCATCTTTCTCATCAGGATGAATCAATTTTTCATAGTTTTCAAAACTCATTTCAGTCAAATCTTCTGGCAGTTCTAAAACAGCCGCCACATTTTTTGTAAACCGAATTTTCTTTTCAAATGGATGAACATAATACGTTCCCATTTTCAAATAAGCATGCGAAACATCTGTTAATGCTGCATCTTCTTGCAACTTTTTTTCAGAGGCAATAATTTTTTGTTGCTGAATTTTTCTTTTAGTAATTTCTTTAAACGTGCCAATTACTTTTACACATTTATCAAAATCAAAAATTGGTTTGCAGGTTACTTCAATAAATTTAAAATTGCCTTTGCCCGTTTTTATTTGCCGTTCAACGCTGAAAGGCTTACCAACATTGATTTTTTCGAAAAATTCTTGTTTCGACACTTCCAAATTATCAGTTACAATATGAGCATAGTAATCGTTGAGTGTAATATTTTGTTGGTCTAATTTTGTTTCAAAAAAAAGTTCTACATCGTTTGTAGAAATAATTTTTCCCGTTTTCATATCCAACTCCCAAGTGCTTATTTGCTGCATTTTGTTGGTTTCTTCCAACATTTCCAGCTTTTCTAAATTTTCTTTTTCTAATTTTTTTTCGGCTGTTACATTTTTCAATTCGATGATTAAATATTCATCAAACTTTTTCATTTCTATTTCTAAAAACAAACTTCCCAAACCACTTACATCCATTTTTTTACAACCCATATTTTTCGATTCTCCAGTTTTAAAAACATGTTTCATAGCATCCGAAATATGGTTAGTCAACATTTCTGGAAACAATTCAGCAATAGATTGATTCAAAAATTTAGCTTCATCTATTTTTAATTGTCGCTTTATTTTTTGATTCAAAAAAACAATTTCAAAAGTTGGAAAGTGTGAGTTTGGTTGTTTGCACACACAGGCGCAAGCCCAATTTGGCGAAAGATTTAGGAAGGATTGAATAGAAGGATTTAGCATGGGAGAATGGAGTTTAAATGGGTTTTATAAAAACAAAATGCTTAATCAGAAATCGAAAAATAATGTTAAAAATACGTTTTTGTTTTTTCATTTTTCTTAAAAATCACCCCCTAATTTTTGTTATTAAAAATGATTCTGTGTTGTATTTCATCATTTGTTTTAGATTTACAACATGAAAATTTTATCACTCACAGGCTTTGGCAGAAGCGCATTTCAAATGAATGGATTGAATGTGCAAGTGGAAATGAAATCAGTAAACGGAAAGAATTTCGACTTGTATTTAAAATCGCCACAAGTGTACAACGAGCTGGAAATGGGCATCCGAAGCCGATTACAAGAGTTGTTGATTCGTGGTTCGGTAAATGTAATCATTAGCAGAATGGATAGCCGAGTATCGCAATTGCAATTAAACAAACCATTTTTAGAGCGCATTTTAAATGAGCTAAATGAAGTTGCACCTCAATCATCGGCTGATAAAAATTATTTGCTTTCGGCATTGGTTCGATTGCCCGATGCGATGCAAAATAATTTTGCCACTTTAGCCGATGAAGAAAGACAAGGTGTGCTGAAAGCTATTGATGATGCGGCTTTACAGCTCAATAATTTTCGATTGCAAGAAGGCGAATCTATCAAAACCGATTTGTTGAAATCGAACAAAAAGATTTTAGCACAACTGGAGGAAGTAAAAAAATTAGCGCCTATTCGCAATCAAAAACAAAAAGATGATTTGCTAAAAAAGTTGGATGAAATTGGAATCAACGACCAGTTGGACAAAAACCGATTGGAGCAAGAATTGCTTTATTATATCGAAAAACTGGATGTGAATGAAGAGTGTGTTCGGCTGCAAAATCATTGTAAATATTTTCAGGAAATTTTAAACAGCGATGATGCTGCAAAGGGCAGAAAGCTTGGATTTGTGGCGCAAGAAATGGTTCGTGAAATAAACACCACAGGCAGCAAAGCCAACGATGCTGCGATGCAAAAAATGGTGATTCAAATGAAAGAAGATGCTGAAAAAATTAAGGAGCAATTATTAAATGTTTTGTAAACTAATTGCGGTGGTCAATTCCCCAATTCAATTTTGTGCGAATAGTTTGCAAAAAATTTGAGTCGTGTAATCGAATTAATGGCAACGAAAAATCGGCTTTGCGAACTGCCATTTGGATGGATGCATCAATGGTTTCCTGTCGGCTATCGAGCGTACATAAAAACGCATCGCTGCGTCCTTCAATTTCAAAAGATAAAACAGAATGATCAGAAATGACCAACGGGCGAATATTTAAATTGTGCGGTGCCACAGGTGTAATCACAAAATTTTCCGACGAAGGCATGATGATTGGTCCACCGCAACTCAAGTTGTAAGCCGTACTGCCAGTAGGTGTACTCACAATTAATCCATCAGCCCAATAGGAGGTTAGAAATTCGCCATTTAAATAAGTGTGAATAATTACCATACTGCTAGTGGCTTTTTTGTGCAACGTAAACTCATTGAGGGCAAAATTATTATCTCCAAAAAGCCCGTTGTTGCTATCTAATTGTAGCAATGTTCTTTTATCTAAAGTAAACGCACCACTTAAAATGGCATCTACAGTTTGTTCCATTTCATTTTTATTTACGGTAGCTAAAAAACCTAGCCGCCCAGCATTGATGCCTAAAACGGGGATGTTGGAATTTTTTACAATGGCAATGGTATCTAACAAAGTGCCATCGCCGCCAAAGCTAATTAAGTAATCTACTTTGCCCGAAATATCTTCGTGGGTGAGATAAGTTTTGTAAGCGCAAGTGGGGTTTACAAACTTTCTAATTTCATCTAAATAAGGTTGATGCACCCAAACCTCCACTTTTTTTTCGGCTAAATAAATACAAAGTTGTTTGATAAAATCGGCATCAGTGGCATGTATCAAGCGACCGTAGAGAGCGATAATCATGTGGGTATTTTTGATTTTTGATGTTGCAAAATACAAATCAAAATGGGAATGGTGGCGATGAAAATAATTCGCAATATTCTTGTTTCACAAAGTTTATTTAGATTTGCTAAAACAAAAAATTATGTTGCAGCCCATTTTTGAAATACGACAACACTTGCACGAATCTATTGAAAACATTGATGATGCTGATGTTTTGAAGGTGATGAAAGAAATTGCCGACCACCGATATGATGTGGTTAGCGAACCCCAACTTTCCGAATATCAAATCAATCGTATGGCAGCATCGAAGCAACAAATTGTTGATGGAAATTTTTACACAGATGCGCAAGCAAAAGAATTATTTGCAAAATGGTTGCAGAAATAATTTGGTCGGAAAATGCTATTGAAGACCGCTTGCAAATTTTAGATTATTGGCTGCAACGCACTGGTAATAAGCATTACAGCAATTACTTGAATAATCAATTCGACCATGCTATTGAAATTTTAAAACAATTGCCCGAAGTAGGCAGGGTGCATGAAATTACTCAAACACGATTCATCGTTAAAGAATATTACTTGATTTTTTACGAAATAAAAACACCCAAATCCGCATTTTATCTGTGTTTGATGGAAGAAGAAATCCAAAAGTATTGAACAAATAAAAATCAAGCGTTCAACACTTATTCTACCGTTACACTCTTCGCCAAATTCCTTGGCTGGTCTACATTACAGCCTCTCATCACCGCAATGTGATAAGCTAATAATTGCAACGGAATACTGGAAAGTATAGATGAAAAAGGTTCTTCGGTAGATGGCACTTCAATAGCATATTCGCTCAAGTTTTTTGCAGTTTTATCGCCAGCTTCTACAATGCTGATAACTCTGCCTTTTCTTGCTTTTACTTCTTGCACATTGCTGACAATTTTTTCGTAAGCACTTTGATTATTGCACAAAAATACCACAGGCATTTGGTCGTCAATCAATGCAATGGGCCCATGTTTCATTTCAGCCGCAGGATAGCCCTCAGCATGTATGTAACTGATTTCTTTCAGCTTTAATGCGCCTTCTAAAGCTACTGGAAAATTATAACCTCTACCTAAATATAAAAAGTTGGTGCTGTCTTTAAATTCGTAAGCAATCTCTTTTATCAAAGCATCGCTCTTCAAAACCTCTTTTACTTTTTCAGGAATATTTTCTAATTCATTTATCAATTGCTGATAGCGCGATTCGATGATGCTGCCCTTGCTGTGTGCAATTTGCAACGCCATCAAAGCCAACACAGTTACTTGGCTGGTAAATGCTTTGGTAGAAGCCACACCAATTTCGGGTCCGGCATGTGTGTAGGCACCAGCATGAGATGCCCGTGGGATGCTGCTTCCAATCACATTGCAAATACCAAAAATAGTGGCACCTTTTTGTTTGGCTAATTCGATAGCTGCCAAAGTATCAGCCGTTTCGCCACTTTGCGAAATGGCAATGACCACATCTTTCTCGGTAATGATGGGATTGCGATAGCGAAATTCGCTAGCATATTCTACTTCAACAGGAATTCGGGCTAAATCTTCAAATAAATATTCAGCCACCAAAGCCGCATGCCAACTGGTTCCGCAGGCTACAATAATAATTCTATCGGCATTTACAATTTTCGATTCATATTCAATCAAGCCACCCAGCTTTATCAAACCTTTTTGAGAATGAATTCTACCTCTCATTGTATCATGAATGGAACGTGGCTGCTCATAAATTTCTTTCAGCATGAAATGTTCGTAGCCGCCTTTTTCCAACATTTCCAATTTCATTTCCAATTTTTGAATGTAGGGCGTTTTTACTTGATTGCGTATGGTTTTGATGTTCAATTGACCATCCAAAGTAACCACTGCAATTTCTTCATCATCCAAATAAATTACGTTTTTGGTGTACTCTACAATGGGTGTGGCATCGCTGGCAATAAAAAATTCTTTTTCGCCAATGCCAATTACCAACGGACTTCCTTTTCTAGCGCAAATTAATTTATCGGGGTTTTCTTTTGAAATAATTACAATCGCATAAGCACCATGTACTTCGTTCAAAGCCACTCTCACAGCCTCTTCCAAGTCAACGCCTTCATTTTGTTGAATGTCTTCAATCAAGTGAACTAACACTTCTGTATCTGTATCGCTAATAAATTTATGACCACGGCTTTGCATTTCTTCTTTCAGTGGTGCATAATTTTCAATGATGCCGTTGTGAATAATCGCCAAGTTTTTCGATTCACTGTAATGCGGATGAGCATTGATGTTGTTGGGTTCGCCATGTGTTGCCCATCGCGTATGTCCAATGCCAATGCAACCATTCAAGTCGTTGCCTTCGGCAAACTTTTCCAACTCACTTACTTTTCCAACGCACTTAAAAGTTTTTAAATCGCCATTTAGCAATGCAACACCTGCACTGTCATAACCGCGATATTCTAAGCGTTTCAAGCCTTTTATTAAAATAGGATAGGCTTGCTTTTTACCAATGTATCCAACAATTCCACACATAGGCTAACGAATTTTAGTGTAAACAATTTTTAATTTTATTTTCTTGGAAAAACTATTTCCTCCTCTTATGACAACCTGATAGGGCGATTCCGCTGCATTGTTCATTTCAATAAAGAAACCATTATTGCTGTAAGTACCATTTACTAATTTTTGCAAATAACGAGCAATGTTGAAAGTGTAGCTCCCATCAACAGTATTTCTAACTCCTCCAAAATAAACGGTGGATGAAACGCCGTACAGTGGCGAACCTTCGGATAAATCTTCTAAGCTGTATTCTAAATTTGTGGAGGCATCATATCGGCTCAACAATAAATTAGTAGGTGGTCCAAAAAGCCCGGTGTATGCAGGATTCACGTCATAAAAAGTAAGTGTTGCTTTATTTATCATCACGTTTTTAAAATTGCTCAAACCCGGAATGTATAATTTTCCACGAACACCAGCCAAACCAGAAAGATAGACCACTGTGTCATTTCCAGTCGAGTTGTTGATTTGTTGCAACACTTTGCTGCCCGAAAAATTATGCGAAAAATGATTCACTGTTCCGTTTGCATTGGCAGCAAACAATACCGAAAGCGAATCGGCAGTGGCGGTGTGATAATAAATTTGCAAGCCCGAATTAGAAGGGTCGCTGGCGTTCAACTGCATGATGCCATTGGTGTTAGATGACGTAACATTGATATAAACACCATTAAAGAAGTTGTGAAAATTGGTGCTGTTTAAATAAGCACCATTAATGTCCTGAATTTTCAAACTTTGAATGAAAGCCGCATTCGTAATAGGAATGCGCAGTTGCGGCGTTTGCCGTTTGCCATACACCATCACACTGTCTTTTAATTTCAACAACACATTATTCATAGTGGCTAATGGGCTCGATTTGATAGCAAAATTATCATTGGAATAATACACTCTATCATCATTAATTTTATTTGCCGATGCAGCGTCGATAGGCGTTATGCTCAAATCCATGCGTGATAAAGTGTCGCCATAAGTACCTAAATATGGAAAGGTAATAAACACCGAATCGATGGTGGTTGTGGCATCAAAACTAAATTGATTTTCGGGCAAATTAAATTGCGCATAAATAGAAGAAGTCATGGTGCCAAACAAAGCATTGTTACTTAATTCACCCAGTGTAAGCACACCCAAATTGTAAGTAGGCACACTATCGTGATAAATAGTGTGTGCATAAATTTGAAAAGTATCTGTTTGCGAAGCATTCAAATTATCGGACGATGGTGCCAAATGCGTTGCCAAATAAGGGTTTTGGTTGCACGATGCCAAAACATAAACCAACAAAAACAGCCCGATAATTTTTTTAGAAAAATTCAACATTCTTATTTCAAAATTTGATTTCAACTACAACTCATTTTTGTTGCAATTATTTTTTTGCGGTCATCAATTTTTTGTAAAACTCTACATAATCAACCAAATAATCTTCATCCAAATTTCCGAAATCTAATTTTGGTTTTTTCTTCGCTTTTATAAAATCTAAAACAGCTTTATCGGTTTCTTCATCGCCCAAAATTACACCATCCGAATAATTGATAGCACCTTCCAACAAAGCTGTGTTGGTGGCTGGTTTAAACAATTCAAAATCTTTCACTGTAACGCCATCAGCTTTGCCCAATGTGCCAAAATTTTTATTCAGCGTTTCTTTAAAATCATTTTTATAAATACTCGACACAATTTTCGATTTCAAAAACACAGGTTCTTTTTTATATGCCGTTTTCATATAAAGTGGAATCAAGCTAGTCATCCAGCCATGGCAGTGAATTAAATCGGGTGGCCAAGCAAATTTTTTCACAATCTCCATCGCACCTTTGCAAAAGAAAATCATACGCTCGGCATTATCGGGATAAAATTTTTCTTTTTCATCACGAAAATCGTATTTACGACCAAAAAATTCTTCGTTATCTAAAAAATAAACTTGAATTCTAACGCTTGGCAAACTGGCTACTTTTATTATCAACGGCATATCGTCATCACCCATCACAATGTTGATACCACTCAATCGCACCACCTCATGTAGCTTGTGGCGGCGTTCGTTTACATTGCCAAACCGTGGCGTTAAAATACGCATTTCTACACCTTCATTCAATAAATGTTTTGGCAAAGCGTTGCAAATTTTGCCCATGTTGGTGTAATCTAAATACGGGCTAATTTCTTGCGAAATAATCAAGACTCGTTTCTTCTTCATAAATAATGTTGTGAAATTTTTTGTCGAATTTTAAATCGTTATTCCTAATTAAAATAAATGCTGTAGTTTTCGCAGGTTTTAAAAAAAGAGTGCAAAGATAATAAAAGAAAAATCTAAAAATCACAATAAAAAGAATGAAAATTTATCACTGGCAAAATGGCTCAATTGTGCAATGAGTTTTAAAATTTGAAAATAAAAATGTTAGTCGCAAAAAATAATACCGAGTTGTTCAATGCATTGGCTGCAGCTCGTTTACACGGCAACACCATTGGCTTTATACCAACGATGGGCGCATTGCATCAAGGGCATTTAAGTTTGATTGCCGAATCGCAAAAGACTTGCAACATTACCGTTTGCAGCATTTTTGTAAATCCCACACAATTTAATGATAAGCAAGATTTAGAAAAATATCCCCGAACAGCTGACGCTGATTTAAAATTGTTATCGGCTGCAAACTGCTATGTGGTCTATCTTCCAAGCGTTGATGATATTTATCCAGCCGATTGGATTTGCCCCGAATTTAATTTTGAAAATTTGGATAAAGTGATGGAAGGCGCACATCGCCCAGGTCATTTTAAAGGCATGAGTCAGGTTGTACATCGTTTGCTGTGGCTTGTTCAGCCCAATAAAATTTTTATGGGGCAAAAAGATTTTCAACAACAAACCATCGTAAAAAAAATGTTGGAAATATTAAAATGGAAAACAGAATTGGTGTGTTGCCCAATCATTCGAGAAGCAGATGGATTAGCCATGAGCAGCCGCAATGTGCGATTGAATAAAGAAGAGCGACAACAAGCATTAGCCATTTCTCAAGTTTTATTTCAACTAAAAAAAGAAAGGTTTTCTTCGCCAAATATTTTTTGCAAATGGGCAATTTCTGAGTTAGAAAAACAATCGCTGATAAAAGTAGAGTATGTGGAAATAGTGGATACCACTACATTACAGCCTGCTAAAAATTGGAACGATGCAAAAAATCTAGTGGCTTGCATTGACGCAAAAGTGGGCAAAGTACGATTGATTGATAATGTTTTAATGTAGAAAATGCCATTTCTTTTCAAACTATATTTTGCGATAATGCTGCACCAGTTTGGTACTGTGCCGGCGCAAATAAAATATGGCAATCATTGTCCTCATTTTATAAATTGTCCGTTAGAAATTCCTATTTCTTTGGCTGGCAATTTTGGCGAAATCAGAGAAAATCATTTTCACACAGGCTGGGATATTAAAACTGAAAACAAAGAAGGATTGCCTGTAAAAGCAGCAGCAGCAGGATTTGCGAGCCGAATTAAAATTTCGGCAACAGGTTATGGTTTGGCAATTTACATCACTCATCCACAAGGTTTCACCACCGTTTATGCGCACTTAAATAGTTTGGAAAAACGATTTGCTGATTTGCTAATTGCTGAGCAGTATCGGCAGAAAAAATTTGAAGTGGATATAAAATTTCCTGTTCGAAAATTAAAAGTAAACAATGGTGAAACCATTGCCTATAGCGGCAATAGCGGCAGCAGTACTGCACCACATTTGCATTTTGAAGTGAGAGATGCATTTACCGAAGAAGCCATTAATCCTGCTTTTTTTGGTTTAAAGTGTGAAGATAAAATTGCACCAAATATAATGAGATTGGGCATTTACAGCTGGAACAATACTTTTGCACAGCATCATTTTTTGAGCAAAAGGAATTTTGTTTTCAAAAATGATACGCTACAATTCAGCGATAAAATTGTAGTTCACGATTCCACAATCGCCTTTGCCATCAGTGCTTTCGACCATAATAATGAAAGCGAAAATGATTTAGGCATTTTCAAAAATGAAGTGTTTGTAGATGGAAAATTAGCACAACAAATTGTTTTCGACCGATTAATTTTTGCACAGCAAATGATGATAAATGGCATGATTGATTTTGAACAGCAACGCTTGGCAAAAGCTGATTGGTTGCGGATTTTCAAGTTGCAAGGTGTGCAACATTCTGCCTTTAAAACAAAAAATAACGGCT
>CAIQHW010000558.1 GCA_903871715.1 uncultured bacterium | reverse complement strand
GTTGCTAATCGTGGTGAAATTGCAATTCGTGTAATGCGAACTGCAAAAGAAATGGGTATCAAAACAGTAGCCGTTTTTTCAGAAGCTGATAGAAATGCATTGCATGTAAGATACGCAGATGAAGCGGTTTGTATAGGTGCACCACCAAGCAGTCAATCTTATTTATTAGGAGATAAAATTATTGCAGTTGCCAAAAGTTTGAATGTTGATGCTATTCATCCTGGTTATGGTTTTTTAAGTGAAAATGCAGGATTTTCAAAAGCAGTGAAAGATGCAGGAATGATTTTTATTGGTCCTTCGGCAGCTTCAATAAATTCAATGGGAAGTAAAATTGCAGCAAAAGAAACTGCAAAAAAATACAATGTGCCATTAGTGCCTGGTACTGAAAAAGCGGTATTAACAAGTGCCGAAGCCTTGACAATTGCAAAAGAAATTGGTTTTCCTGTTTTGATAAAAGCCAGCGCAGGCGGTGGTGGTAAAGGCATGAGAGCTGTTTACAAAGCCGAAGAATTGGTGGAGCAATATGAAATGGCAAAGAGTGAAGCTAAAAATTCTTTTGGTGATGATGCGGTGATGATTGAAAAATATGTAACCGCTCCACGACATATTGAAATTCAGGTTTTGTGTGATAATCATGGTAATGGTGTTTATTTATTTGAAAGAGAATGTAGTATTCAGCGCCGTCATCAGAAGTTGGTAGAAGAAGCACCATCAGCTTGTTTAACGCCAGCCATCAGAAAAGAAATGGGCGAATGTGCTGTAAGATTAGCTTTGTCAAGCAATTACAGTGGTGCAGGTACAGTTGAATTTTTGGTGGATGACAAACTGAATTTTTATTTCTTAGAAATGAATACCCGTTTGCAGGTGGAGCATCCCGTATCAGAAATTATTTGCGATAAAGATTTAGTGGCAGAGCAAATAAAAGTGGCAATGGATTTACCGCTTTCATTTAAACAAGAAGATTTAAAAATTAATGGGCATAGCATAGAACTTCGTGTTTGTGCTGAAGACCCGATGAATAATTTCTTACCTGATATTGGTAAATTGGTTCGTTATGAAAAGCCAAATGGAACTGGTGTTCGTGTGGATGATGCTTACGAAGAAGGAATGGATATTCCGATTTATTACGACCCAATGATTGCTAAATTAATTGTGCATGCACCTACCCGTGAAGAAGCAATTAACCGACTTTGCAGAGCGATTGATGAATACAAAATCACAGGCATTCAAACCACTTTGCAGTTTGGAAAATGGGTGGTGCAACACGAAGATTTCAGAACAGGAAATTTGACCACACACTTTATTGATAAAAATTTCAAACCAGAATATTTAAGAACTGAAACCGTTGAAGAAGCCAACATAGCAGCTTTAGTGGCGGCACAAATTTTTGAAAATAAAACTGCTTCAACAAATAACAGCCCAGCAAATGTTGTGGAAAGTGTTGCGAAAAATGATTGGAGAAAGAGAAGGGAAATGAGAAGTTAAAAGTTAAACAATGTTCGAAAGAGAAAAAAACAAAAAATATTCTTTGCAATCGCCAACATGGAGTTATGTGGCTTCAACTATTAATTGGGTAAATAGTACCAATCCATATAAGCAATCACCGAGTGAACCAAGTTTTGCAAAAGTTGGAGAAGGTTTAAGAATGGTTATGATTACTTCGATTGCTTCGGTTTTCGAGGGCTTAATGAAAGATTATTTGCAGGAAAGGCTCAGCAAAACAAAAGAAAGAATTGAGTTTACAAAAAATAAAAAAATCGAAGTTTTAACGGCATTAGAAATTCAAAATTTTCAGTGGGGACAGTTAAAGGATATTTTCGAGAAAATTGAAAAGCGAAAATTTAAGGATACAATTATTGAAATGAGTGACATTGGTTTTTATGAAGATGTTGAAATGATTTTTAAGTTTAGAAACTTTATCGTTCACAGTAATTATATCAAGGAGGATTATGTAGAAAAAAATAATGGGAGCATTGTTTTCTCACAATCCGATAAGAAAACGAAACAGCTTAAAGATTATATTAAACAAAGGAAGCTTAATATTGAAGATGAAAGTGAAAAATACTTTGTAGAAATCTATTTCACTCAAAAGCTTTTATCACATTTTGTTGATACAATGAATAATTTTTTTAAGCTAAAATTATTTAGAAACGATGTTATTAGCACGTTTAATCAAATTAATTTAGTTTGGAAAAGTTGATAATGAACTTTCTTTTCAAAATTATTCCTAAAAGATTTTCACGAAGGTTCAAAAAGTTTTTTCTCTTTGTGTAACTCCGTGTAATAAAAGATTTCAAAAAATAATTTGTGCATCCGCTTCTAAACCTTCCATAAAAGTTAAACTGTGTTTGTTGTTGCGAAGATGCAGCAGAGCCTTTGAATAATGTCTTTATCAAATTTCCTTTTCAAAAATTTAAAGTACAAAACAATTTCCCTTTCTTATTTTTGATACATCTAAAAACCAAAAATCATTTTTTATGAAAGTTTTAAAAAACATTTTAAAAGTAATTGGCATCGTAATCGTTGCATTGATTATCATTTCATTTTTCTTGCCCAACAAATCGCATGTGGAGCGTACAACTACGATGAAAGCTGATGTTTCCACCGTTTATGATTTAGTAAACGATTTAAAGAAATGGGAGCTGTGGTCGCCTTGGCACAAGCTCGACCCAAAAATGAAATTGGAATATTCTGCCGCCACCGAGGGCAAAGGTGCTTGGTATAAATGGCAAAGTGAAAACAAAAATGTGGGCAATGGCTCGATGACAATTATTGATTCAAAACCCAATGAAGAAATTTTAACCCAAATGCATTTTGGCGATATGGGTAATCCAAATGCAACATTTAAATTTGAAAAAAATGGCGATGGCACAAAGGTTACTTGGACCTTTGATGGCAACTCGGATGAAGTGCCATTTTACATGAGACCCATGTGCAAATATATGAGTTTGATGATGGATAAATTCATTGGTCCCGATTATGAAAAAGGGTTGAAAAATTTAGATTCGGTTTCTTCCGCTATGCCTAAAAGCGTTGCTGGTAAAGTAGTTTCGGTTGAAGAAGTGAATGTGCCCGAAAAAAATTGTATCACATTAGAAGGCGATTGTGATGTAAAAGACATTGCTAAAACATTAGGCATGATGTATGGAAAAATTGGGCAAAAAATGGCTGAAAATAAATTGAAGATGGCTGGTGCGCCATGCGCTATGTACCCTGGGTTTGATGGCAAAGCCACCCACACCAAAATTGTGGCTTGTATTGTTACCGACAAATTGTGCAAAGCAAAATGTGACGCTGGTATGACATGCAAAGTTTGCAAAGCCAGCAAATGTGTAAAAGCAGAATACATGGGTGCTTATGAAGGCAGTGGTATCGCTTACGAAGCCATAAAAAATTGGGCAAAAGAAAATAAAAAAGAGTTGACCGACCAACCTTGGGAAGAATATGCCAACGACCCTACAACAGTGAAAAGTCCTGCTGAATACCTTACCAATGTGTATTGGATGCTAAAATGAAACTCTCTGAGCATGGATTGATTTCGTCTTTTTTATAGCTACTTAAATTAGTTTTTCAAAAAAATATTCATGAACATTTTAGTTATCGCAGATAATATTCGTGCCCAAGAATTTAAACAAAAAGTGGCATCGCTCAATAATATTCAAATTGTTTATACCGAGCCCAATGAATCGGTAACGCTCGATTTGTTGAATCATTACGAAGTAGTTTTTGATTTGAATTTTAATGGTAATGAAATTTCGATGGAGCATTATGCTAAAATTCAAAATCGCATAATTGTGTTAAATGCGGTTACCAATTCCTTACATCAATTTTATGCAGCCATTCATCATTCAAAAAGTTTTTTTGTTGGTATAAATGCTTTGCCCACTTTTATCAATAAACCAAAAGCCGAATTGAGTGTGTGTAAAACCAGCCACCAGCCTATGATTACCAAGTTGTTTGAAAAATTAAATTGGCAAACTGAATTTGTGAGCGATAGAGTGGGCATGATTACCCCTCGAGTTGTTTGCATGATTATTAACGAAGCTTGCTACACATTGCAAGAAGGCACGGCATCAAAAAATGATATTGATTTGGCAATGAAATTGGGAACCAATTATCCATTTGGTCCGTTTGAATGGATGGAAAAAATTGGCGTACGAAATGTTTATGAAACGCTGCAAGCCTTATAC
>CAIQHW010000557.1 GCA_903871715.1 uncultured bacterium | reverse complement strand
TTTGTTGCAGTAATTATTCCTGTTTATAAAAGATTCACAAAAAACTCGTTCACAAGGCATAAAAGATATGCAAAATGCCAGCTATCTTACACTGCCATTTTTAATGCACTAAAATTATTTTTTGGAGCTTTTAATAAACTTCTACACATGCGATTAATGCTGGTTTTTTTATTGGTTTTATTCTTTTCGGCAAATTCATTTGCGCAAATAAATAATGCGCCTATTCAGCCCAATAATTTAAAAACGCTAAAACAATTTGAAGATTCGCTACGCATATTTTCCGACTCGATGGTTTTTGCCGATGAGGATGGATTGCGCAGCGATGCTTGTTTTTCATTTATCCGAAAATTAGTTACGGCATTAAAAACACCACAATCTTATGCTTACCATTTTGATAGTTTAAAAACCATCAGCATTGTTTATTCGCCCGATAATCAATTTCGATTCATTACTTGGGGATTGATGAAACATACTGGTGGCTATCGTTTCTATGGTGCTATACAAATGAATACACCAAAATTGCAACTGTTTTCGTTGTTCGATTATACGCCTTTAATTAGAAACTATGAAGATACCGTGTGCACAAAAGACAGTTGGTTTGGCTGCATGTATTACAACATTGTGCCTAAGCTAGTGGGCACAAAAACTTACTACACCCTATTTGGTTGGAAAGCCTATAACCCACGAACTATGCGCAAAGTGATGGACATCTTATATTTTGATGAAGATAAAAAACCAGTGTTTGGCGCACCCATCATTTATGTGAATAAAGACAATAAACCCAAAACTTTGAAACGCTTTGTGATAGAATATAACAAGAAAATATCCGCCTCATTAAATTATGACGAAGATTTGAAAATGGTGGTCTTCGACCATTTGGTGAGTAAACAAGAAATAGAAGGAAAGCCCGAAAAACCTGGTAAAGTGAAAGGTTATGAACTATATCCCGATGGCACTTATGAAGCCTTTGAATGGAAAAATAATCGTTGGGAATATCTCGACCATTTGGCAAATGTATCATCCAAAAATTCGCTTACGCCAGTTCCGTTTTTTGATAATCAAAAAAACAAAGGCTACATGAAAACTAAAACTGTTAGCGTTCCCAAATAACATGTTTAAACAAATATTTGATTTCATTTTTGCTTTGCTTGGATTGCTCATTCTCAGTCCTGTATTGCTCTTTATAGTTATTGCAATTAAAATTTCATCCAAAGGAAAGGTATTTTATTATCAACAAAGGATGGGAAAAGATGAAATTCCATTTCGTTTGTTTAAATTTAGAACAATGGTAGCTGATGCAGATAAAAAAGGATTGCTTACCATTGGAAATAATGATAATCGCATCACAAAAATTGGTTTTTTTTTACGAAAATATAAATTGGATGAATTGCCTCAATTGTTAAATGTGTTGAATGGTTCGATGAGTTTAGTTGGTCCAAGACCCGAAGTGGAAAAATATACCAAACTCTACAACACTGAACAGAAAAGGGTTTTGAGCGTTAAGCCCGGTATCACCGATTTTGCCAGCATTAAATACCGGAACGAAAATGAAATTTTAACTAACTTTGAAAATCCTGAAAAAGGTTATATCGAACAAGTGATGCCCGACAAATTGAAACTGAATTTAGCGTACATCAATCATCGTAGTTTTTGGATGGATTTGAAAATTATTTTCGCCACTATTTTAAAAATTGTAAAATGATAAAGCAGATAAAGAATTTGCCACGATGGGCAATTTTTACCATTGATGTGGTCATTATTTTGATGGCTTATGTGCTAGCCAATTTATTACGATTCAATTTTAATATTCCACAAGATGAATTAAACAGAATTTATCAAGCTGTTCCGTTTGTCATTGCAATTCGAATTTGTTATTCCTTTTTTTTCAAAACCTATGCTGGCATTATTTATTACACCAGTACCGAAGATGCTCAACGCATATTTATTGCAGCCACTTTTGGCACCTTAACTTTTGGTCTTTCAAACTTTGTGTACAATCATTTTCAACACGTTTATTTAGTGCCATTTTCGGTAATGATTATAGATTGGGTGTTGCTAATCTTTTCGATGACAGCATTTAGGTTGTTTGTAAAAATTGTTTACTTAGAAATATCCAACAACAAAAAAATAAAAGTAAGTTGCTTAATTTATGGTACTTCGGATGCAGCAGTGATGATAAAAAACATGTTAGATAGAGATGAAGAACACGAGTATAATTTAATTGCTTTTGTAGATGATAAGTTGGGAAACTCTAAATTAAAAATTGAAGGTGTAAATATTAGGAGCAGCGAAAATTTAGAAAAATTATTCCACGAACACCGCATACAGCAACTATTTATTGCCGATGGTGTACAAACTG
>CAIQHW010000556.1 GCA_903871715.1 uncultured bacterium | reverse complement strand
TTTCATTTTTTTCTGCAAATGGATTTTCTGAAACCCATGTAAAACCTGAAAGAATTAAGGCAACGAACAACAGCTTTAAACCAATACTTTTCATAAAATTATTTTTAAAAAATAAAAAATTAAGACAGCAAAATTAAAACATCTTCTTTGTTTAAGACGCATAAAGCATACAAAAGGTTGCATCACCTGCTTAAATATTATCCACCAAATGTTTTTCCGAGTGATAAGATGAGCGCACCAACGGTCCACTTTCTACACATTTAAAACCTACTTCAAACGCTATTTGTTTATACTCGGCAAATTGGGTTGGATGTACAAAATCAGCCACAGGCAAGTGTTTAGCAGTGGGTTGCAGATATTGCCCAATGGTAAGCACATCGCAATCGTGCGCTTTTAAATCTTTAATGGTGGCAATAATTTCATCTCGGGTTTCGCCCAAACCCAGCATCAGCCCCGATTTGGTGCGCATGCCACCGGCTTTTAAATATTTTATCACTTCTAAGCTGCGTTGATATTTGGCTTGCACTCTCACTGCTTTGGTTAATCTTTCTACGGTTTCAATATTGTGCGAAACCACTTCGGGGTGGGCTTTTATCACCAAATCCAAGCTGCTTTGTTTGCCCATAAAATCGGGAATTAAAGTTTCTAAAGTAGTGGTTGGATTTAATGCTCTTACCGCATTTATGGTGGCTGCCCAAATGCTGGCGCCGCCATCTTGCAGCTCATCGCGGTTTACCGATGTAATCACCGCATGTTTCACTTTCATCAAATTAATGGCTTGCGCCACACGATTGGGTTCGTCCCAATCCAACTCGGTTGGTCTGCCTGTAAGCACATTGCAAAAGCCACAGCTTCGGGTGCAAATATTGCCCAAAATCATAAACGTGGCTGTGCCTGCACCCCAGCATTCGCCCATGTTTGGGCAGTTGCCGCTTTCGCAAATGGTGTGTAGTTTATTTTTGTCGACCAAATTGCGCACATGCAAATAATTAGCCCCAATGGGCAGCTTTACTCGTAGCCAATCGGGTTTGTTTTTTCGGATAGGAGAGGAGGCAATATTTTCTTCGCTCATGATGTGGTATAAAAATGAAACTGCAAATTTAGCGCAATATAAAACAACAACAAAGTGTGGATGCTTGCTTTATTCTTTTACCATTTTTTGGGTAAACACCTCTCCGTTTTCATCAACTGCTTTCATAAAATACAAGCCATTGGCATAAGCTGCTATATTGATGTTGGCTATATTTTTATGGATAACTACATGCAACATTTCTTTGCCCACCATATCATAAACGGTGATAGATGCCAAAGTTTGATGGCTGGCAATAGTTAAGGACGAGTTGGTTGGGTTGGGATAAATAATTAGTTGGTTGTTAGCATTTGATATTTCATTTATTCCTACACTTTCGCAGCCGCCAACTACACAACCAAAACTATCGGTGTGGACTAACCACATTTGTTGCTTGGCTGGGGTGCTGAAATCATCGGCACTGCCTGCGGCAAAAATGCTGCCATCTGCTTGCTACTGCACCTGCATAGAAATAGGCAAAGGTTAGTGGGTTATGGTAAATCGGGCGAAACCATTTTTCTGTACCAGTACTATCTAATTTCATCATGCAGCCTGTTTGATTGTGGGTAGAACTATCAATAGATGAACCAATACCAATAATATCACCATTTGGCTGTGGAAATATGGTTTCAATTGTTTTTGGTACTTTACCATGATGATAGTTTTTCCATTTAATCGTTCCATTTTTATCCATTTCCATTAATTGTATAGTATATTTTACATCATTTGAAGAAATGAGTGTATCATAAGCCGATAAAACAATAAGATTTCCATTTGGTAAGATTTTTAAAATAGCACCTCCATTATCACCTGCAATTCCACCCCATGTTTTTTGCCAGATAACAGTTCCGATACTATCAGTTTTTTGCAAAGTGCTGTAATAGATATATTTGTTGTTGTTGGTATCCCAATAACCTGAATAACCTCCCAAAAATAAACTGCCATCATTCATGACATCTACCGAGTACAATCCTTCATCATTATTTGTACCCCAATTTTTAGCCCATTTTAAATGACCACTGCTATCGAATTTAACGAGATAATATTGTGAATAGCCTGAAGGGGTTGAAAATTCACCAACAGCTACAATATCCTTATTTACTAAACTAATACAAGATTCTAAATTTTCAAAGTGAGCAGTATCACCATAGGTCTTTTTCCAAGTGGTATCTCCATTTAATTTGAACTTTACTATCAAAGCGTCGCTATGATTAATGTTTGTTACATAGCCCCCAACTGCAATAATTGATGAGTTATTTTGAAAAATTGCAGCACTATTAAGCCCAATATAATAACTTATTGAATCAGTTCGATATACTTTTTGTAAAATAGTATCGCCTTTAAAATTATGTTTTGAGAAATATAGTGCGTTGCTTTTATTGAACGCATTCCCTCCACTTAATAAGTAGACAAAAGAATCTTTTAGTAAAACAGATGTTGCCACCCTTGAACCACCTCCGCTGATATAAGGGTAAGTTCGATTGAAGCGAACAAGTGATTGAGAAAAAATGGTATGGCTGCAAAGCAACAGCCATACCATTAACCATATGTTTTTGGAAGATTTCATTATTTGGTGATTACCAATTTTTGTTGATAGTAACCAATATCTTTTGGGGCCATCGTTATCATTCAGTTTCAAATCGTTCAATGCTTTTTGCATTCTTATTGCAAGGTAGCCACAAGCGAACTATTTGCAAAATATAAAAACCTATAGTCTTTCAGTTTATACGGTTAAATTGGAATAATTACAAGTTTACCAACAATAAAGAGTCTTTTAACAAGAATGGTAAAAGGAATAACATTCTTGTTTACTCAATTACCAACAATGAAAAGTCTTTCAACATCTTTGGTAAAAGGAATTTCATTGTTGTTTAGTCTTTTCCTAAGAATAAAAAGTCTTTCAACAAGAATGGTAAAAGGAAAAACATTCTTGTTTACTCGATTACCAACAATGAAAAGTCTTTTCACAACATTGGTAAAAGGAATTTCATTGTTGTTGAAACTGAATTTTAGTTTCATTTTGCTTTACAGAACAATAAAAAAGGGCTACCCTTTTTACCAAAGGGTGTTTAGCATTTATTTTCTTTGCCAAAGCTCCTGTCTACACGAACATCTTTTCAAACCTTCCAAGTTTTAAAACTTGGAAGTGGACTAATATTTCTGCCAAAACTTCAATCCCGAATTTAGTTCCTCTAAAATACTTAAGTAGCTCGAAAACCGCAATGGGTGAATGTTGCCAGCTTCTAATTCTTTTTTCACCGCACAATCGGGTTCATCAATATGCAAGCAATTATTGAATTTGCAATTGCCCGAAACTCTTCGCATTTCTACAAAATATTGCGATACTTCTTCGGGCAACATATCGGCAATGCCCAATTCTCTTACGCCTGGGGTATCAATAATAAAGCCGCCAAAATCTAAAGGGTGCATTTCGGCAAAGGTGGTGGTGTGTTTTCCTTTTTCGTTGTATGCAGATACTTGGGATGTTTTTAAATTCAACGATGGACACACCACATTGATGAATGCTGATTTCCCCAACCCACTCTGTCCGCTGATGAGTGTGGTTTTATGTTGTAAAACATCTTTCAGCGGCTCAATGCCGTAATTATTTTTTACCGAAATTAAATGCACTGGGTAGCCCAGCGATTCATAAATACTTTGTGCTTCTACAAACTTTTCCATTTCCTCATCCCCATAAATATCAGCTTTGTTAAACACAATTTGTGGTGGAATATGATACGCTTCGGCAATCACCGTCAGCCTATCAATAAAGCCCAACGGCACTCGTGGCTGAATCAACGAAGCAAAAATCAAAACCAAATCTAAGTTGGAAGCAATAATTTGTTTGTGTGCTTTGCGATGAATATCGGTGCGGCAGATGTAATTTTTCCTATCGTGCAATTTATTGATGATGCCAATAGCGGCATCTTTTTCTTCTTCCACATCCACCCAATCGCCTACTGCTATTGGGTTAGAGAATTTGCCAGTACCTAATCGAAAAGTGCCTTTGATGCGGCAGTTCAAAATTTTTTGTTCATCGGTGAGCACCGAATACCAACTGCCTGTAGATTTAATAACTGTTCCTTTCCTCATTTTTTATCTATCAATTGCACAGCTTCATTCGGGCTGATAATTTTATGTTTACTATTTTTAAAATCTTTTTGATTTCGAGTAACGATGTAATGCAGCGTTGCTACTTGCTTTGCACAAACATCTTGCACTGCATCTTCAAAATTTTTGATAGGCGAAGCAATGGAAAGTTGCAAAACTTTTTGGTCAACCGCTATCACCACACAATATTTCATCAGCGTATCCAACATTTTTCGGGTTTCATTTTCGCTCAATAATTGTGATAGAAAATAATGAACGGTAGTAATAGATTGTGCTGAAATATACAATTGGCATTGTTTGCGTTGTGCTGCTAAAAATATTTTCAAAGCCGCTGCCGAAAAGGGTTTTCGATTGGTTACAAAATCAATCACTACATTGGTATATAAAAAGAGATGCAGCATTTATTGATGTTTAGATAACATGCGTTGGCGAATAATTTTCTTTTCATCCAGATTTTTTGGCAACGAAACTGCACCAAATAATTTTCGTAAATCAGGGTTTAATTCATCCAATGTAGTATCCCCATTTTCATTTTTGCTAATGGAATCTAAGTAGGTTTGAACCAATGCTGATAAGCTTTTGCCCGATTTTTCGGCAAATATTTTTGCTTTGCGAATGGTCGATTGTTCGATAGTTAAAGTAAGTTTGGTAGTCATGCTATACGTATGATTGGATTGCAAATATACGTGCACTTTTTAAAATTACAAAACAGAAAAAGTAGCTTGATGAATAGCATTCGCCATTTCTAAAATCAATTGCGGATTTTTCTCGGCTGCATTGCCCACCACAATCACATCAGCCCCTGCACGACAATTGGCTACCGCCTTTTCGGGTGTTAAAATGCCACCGCCAACAATCAACGGAATTTTTATTTCACCGCTTACTGCCGAAATCATTTTTTCGCTAATCGCATTTTTTGCGCCGCTGCCAGCATCCATGTAAATCAATTTCAAGCCTAACATTTCGCCTGCAATAGCCGTACATACAGCTATATCGGGCTTGTTGGCTGGTATAGGTGTGGTATTGCTGATGTAAGAAACGGTGGTGTGTGTGCCACCATCAATCAAAATATAGCCTGTTGGCAAAATTTGTAAACTGCTTTGTTTTAAATACGGAGCAGCTATAACATGCTGTCCAATCAACATTTCAGAATTTCTACCACTAATGAGTGAAAGAAAAAATAACGCATCGGCTTTATCATTTATCTGCATTACACTGCCCGGAAATAGAATGGTAGGGATATTGCAATTGCTTTTTATTAATGACAGGCAATCATCTAATTTGTCTTTTGTCAACAAACTTCCCCCCACAAATAAAATATCAACCTTTGCCTTTACTGCTATATCAATAGTCTGCTGTAAAGCGCTATCATCCTGTTTGTCAGGATCAATTAGCAAAGCAAATTTCTTTTGTTGATTTTTTTTTGCTTGTTCCAATAAATGCAAAACATTGTGGTGCATGAATGGCAAAGATAAATTTTATTTCACCGAACTTCAACAATTTGCCTTCACAAAAAATATTTTGAAATCGAAAAAACTATCAAGAAAATTTTACTGAAGTCATCGTTAATGAACCGCCCACAGCTTTATCGTTGAAAAATGAAACAGAATCATTTTTTTCTTGCAAACCTAAATTGTAAATCAATGGGAAATAATGGTCGGGCGTAGGGATGGCTAACTGTGAGGCTTTGCCGATTTTTTCATAATTAATCATGGCTTGATGATTGCCTTCAGAAATATTTTTTTTGAAAATGGTATTGATGTCTAAAGCCCAATCAAAACCATATTCGGGTTCGTTGATTTTATCCCAAGCTACCATGCCCAAATTGTGAACCATGTTGCCACTGCCAATAATTAACACACCTTTGTAACGCAGCGCTATCAACTGTTTTGCTAAATCATAATGATATTGTGCTGGTTTGTAAAAATCAATACTTAATTGCAACACTGGAATTTTGGCATCAGGATACATTTGTTTTACCACACTCCAAGTGCCGTGGTCTAAACCCCAATCGTGATTTAATTCGGCAGTTGTAGAATGAATCAATTGCTTGGTTTCAGCCGCCAGCGCAGGATTGCCGGGTGCAGGATATTCAACATCAAACAAAGCTTTTGGAAAACCACCAAAATCGTGAATCGTTTTTGGATGCGCCATTGCCGTAATGGCTGTGCCTCTCGTTAACCAATGAGCTGAAATACAAAGTACTGCCGCAGGTTTTGGAATTTCTTTACCTAACAATTTCCAACGATTACTAAACTCATTATTTTCAATGGCATTCATCGGCGAACCATGCCCAACAAACAACATCGGCATTTTTTCGGTGCTTGAAAACGAATCTGTAAGGTTTGAAAATTCTTGTAGTTTCATGGCAGAAGCTGCGAAAGGGAGGGCTGTGAGTAATTTTATGAAAGTGTTTCTTTTCAATTTTATTGAAAATTATTTCTGTTAAAATTAAACAGCATTTACCAATAAAAGTTCGTGCAATTATTTTTCTAACAACAAAGTGCTGCCTCGATTTATTTCAGCATTCGAAGATATATTGTTGTTGTTTTTTATCATGCTAATAGTATTTTTTGGAAACATTTTTGAAATGCTTTCCAACGAATCGCCCACTTTAATAATGTACACAAAATATTCTTTCTTGTAAATAGATTCATCCGAGACTGTGCTGGAAGTGCTTGCTGTTCCAATGTTTACAGGTTTTACATCAGTCGAATAATTTTCAACTGGTTTAATATCGTTGCTTACCTTCAGGAATCAAGCCACGGATTTAAGACAACTATTTTGAAGCTAGAGGAAAATCGAGGAA
>CAIQHW010000555.1 GCA_903871715.1 uncultured bacterium | reverse complement strand
TTATAAGTAAAACTTGGAGAAATTTGGTTGGAAAAATTTCCATTCCCAAAATTCCAATTTAATGAAGTTGCATTATTGTTGATAGCATTAAATTGTACCGTAAGCGGTGAGCAACCCGTTGTGGGAAGCGCAGTTGCGGTTGCATGAACTTTGTTGGTATCAGATTTTACAGTCAAATGAAACGTGTCGGTTTGGTTGCATGTAAAAGTATCAATCGCAATTAAAGTGATATTATAAATTCCATTGGAAATATAAGTATGGGTTGGGTTATTTGAGGTTGAAATTGGGCTGCCATCGCCAAAATTCCAAACATAATTTTGAGCATTGAAACTGGAGTTATTAAATTGAACCGTAAATGGTGTACAGCCATGCCAGATAGGAATTGTAGCTTGTGCATGTGTGTTAGTACTATCAATTTTTACAGTTAATTGAAATGAATCAATCCCATTACAAGAGTTGGAATTAGAGGCAACTAATTTTACGATAAATGTTCCTTTTTGATTGAAAGAATGTATGGGATTTAAAGTTGTACTCACTAGAGAAGTGCCATCGCCAAAATTCCATGCATAAGAATTAGAGTTGGTAACAAATCCTTGGAAAGTAAATGGTGAGGTTACATTGCAGGCATGTGTGTGATTTACAGTAAATGAATCTGTGACATAAATTAATCCAACTTGGATTGTCGAAATGCTGGAATCTACTTTGTTGCAGGTGGTGCTATCTCTTACGATTAGTTTTACATGAAAAGTGCCAGAGTGATGATAAGTGTGTGTTGGATTTTGTTGTAAAGAATAAGTGCTGTCGCCAAAAGCCCAATAAAATTGGGTGGTTACAAATGAATTGTTGGTTGAAAAAATAATTGGTACATTCGGACACAAAGTGGTGGTGGGTAAAACAATTGGGGCATGCACCGAATCATTTCTACAAACAATATTCAAATAAACGGTGTCGTGAATGTTGCAAGTACTTGGGTCATTGGCAATTAATTGCACATGAAAATGTCCTGCATTTTGAAAAGTATGTGTTGGGTTTCGTGCAGTGTCTATTGGTGTTCCATCGTTAAAATTCCATTGATAAGATGGTACAAATGATGAACAGGTGAAATGTACAACAAATGGTTTGCAAGAAAAAGAATCGGGCGATGCGGTGCAAGTGGCTGATGAAGTTACATACATTCTAAAGGCGGCTAAGTTGCAATTAAAACTATTGTTAGTGGCTGAATACGCACCAGCACTGGTTTGCAACAAAGAGTTGCCTCCGCAGCCTGCACAGATGGCACCATAGATGTAGCCATTTTTATCGAACCGATTTGTGCCGCCATCCACGTGTTCGATACTACCATTTCCACCATAATAACTTCCTAAAATCAGCGATTTTAAATTTCCACCTAGCACCATAATATAAAAATCTGAAGCTGTAGCTTCATCAGTTGTGGTTTGAAACGCATTCAGCAAAGGCATTCCAGCCATTTGTCCTGGTCCAAAATTTTGAACCACACCAGATGAATTGGTAAATGAAATAAAATATCCGCCCCACCCTGCAACGTAAACATCACCATCACCACAATTATCTACGGCAAAAGCTGTGGGAGAAATATTTGGGCTGCCACTGCCATTGCCTATAACTGTAGATACAATTACATTTGTAAGTGATGGATTGAATTCGGTAATAAATTGTCCACTATTTGCATTGGAATAAACCGAGCCTACAACTGGAAATGCGCCTGATGTTTGCCCCATGATATATGGGTTTGCGAATCTATCTAATTTTACAAAATAACTTTGGTCGTATTGATTTGTACCCACAAAAGTAGAAGCTAAAAGTGATGTGCCATTAGCATTTAAGTGCAATAAAAAACCATCGGCACTACCACCCTGATAAGCTGAATGATACACCCCTGTTGTGGTTGGGAAGTTTGTACTTTCTGTACCACCTGTTACATAAACAGTGTTGTTGGTATTATCTACATCAATCGAATAACAAGCATCATTTAAATTACCGCCCATGTAAGTTGCCCAATTTAAGTTGGTTAAAGTAGGATTAAATTTCAGCACTACACCATCTTCTGTGCCGCCAGCAAAGCTGCTTTGATAACATCCAGCAGTAACTGGAAAATCGCTCGACATGGAACATGCCGCCAAATAAATATTTCCATTGTTATCTAAATTTACTTCACCTCGTGCATCATCACCATAGTTTCTTTTTATCGAACCGATATTATTTTCCAAAGGGCTGTAATTCACACCATCTGCACTACTTCCGCCAATATAAGTTGACCCAATTAATGCACTTCCAGTAGCATTAAATTTTGTAATCACAATGTCTGCATTGCCATGATTGGAGTTTTGATAACAGCCTGATGTTACTGGATAATTAGTTGAATAACTGCGCCCAAAAACAATCAATTCGTTATTGGGTGTTACAATTAAACTGTTGGCATATTCATTATCCGAACCACCTAAAAAAGTGGAGTAAATTAAATTCGTACCTGTTGAATTAAATTTACTAATGCTGATGTCACCAAAGTAAGGATCCCAATTGGCATATAATGAATCACCGCCGCCATAACGTGTTTGAAAAGCACCAGTAGTTATGGGATAACCACTGTTTCCAAAGTTATAACCTAAATATCCTGAACCAAAACCAATTAAATTTGTAGCAATGCCTGCTGCATAAAGGTTTCCAGCCGCATCGTACGTGGCAGACGTACCCCAATTATCCGTTGTACTACCTGTGTAAGTACAAAAAATTAAAGTAGGGTCAATCACTAAAGGCAAACTCGGATTGTATTTGCCAATCTTAAAACTGACTACGTTGTGTTTTAAAACAAATTCCGATTCTATAATTTTCTTTTCGCCATTCACTATTTGATAAGTGTAAGGTGCTTGTTCAATCAATTCATTCACCGAAGTTTTGATGTACAATAAGCCATTCTTTATTTTTAAGTCACCAGCATCATTGTATTTTATTTTGATGATTTTTGGATTAGCATTAGGCGCAATTTCAAATTCGTATTTCAAACTATTGCCCAGGCTGCTAAATTTTAAATCAATGCCATTATACATATTTTGATACAAAACAGTCTTAAAAATTTTCACTCCAGTAGCCCAATGTTTAGGGTCATTTCCTAAAAAATAATTTTGGTAAGTTTCCAATATATCGCTGCCAAGTGCCTTTGTTGCTGGATTTGCGTCAACAAACTCTTGACTAAATGCATGCAAATGAATAATGTCGCCTTTTTTTATTGTGTGTTTTGGATGTTGAAATTTGGCGGCATCATTATCATTAATAAATTGGTAAGTGATTTTATT
>CAIQHW010000554.1 GCA_903871715.1 uncultured bacterium | reverse complement strand
CGAGGATAAAAATGTTCGTCGAGCGTTTGCCTTGCTCACACCAGTGGATGATATGTTGCAAACTGTTTTTAAAGGCATCCCAAAACGTATGGTATCAGTGGTTTCACCCATGAAAAAAGAATACAACAGCAGTTTGAAATTGATTGAATTGAACATTGAAAAGGCAAAAAAAATGTTGGATGATGCTGGTTGGAAAGATAGCGATGGCGATGGCATTCGCGATAAAAAAATCGATGGTGAAAAAGTACAACTTATACCCGATGTGATTTTTTTAAACAACCAAGTAGAGTGGAAAGATATGGCGCAAATGATGGCGGAAAGCTACGCCAAAGCTGGCATTAAGCTCAATCTATTGGCATTGGATTTGCCTGTGGCAAAAGAAAAAGCTCGTCATCACGACTTTGATATGTATATGGGTGTATGGGGCGGATACAGCGGTGCAGATGACTTTTCGCAACTTTGGAAAACCGAAGCTTGGGAAAAACATGGCGATAATTACAGCGGATTTGGCAATGAAAAAACAGATGTACTAATTGATAGCTGCCGATTTACAGTGGATGATAACCTGCGAATACCGATGGTGAAACGCTTTCAGCAAATGGTGTATGACGAGCAGCCTTATATTTTCTTAAATGCGAATACCCGAAGAGTATTGCTACACAAGCGTTTTGGCAATGCCAATATTTATTTGCAGAAGCCTTATGTGGCTATCAACAACCTGCGATTGCTTTACAGCAGCGGTGTGGCAGCCATAGAAGGTGTGAGTGCAAATTGAGAAATTTATTTTTGCTATCTAATTTTTTATTGAAAATAGGATAGCTTTCTTTTTTAGCAATTTCTATCCAATCAAATTTTCATCGCTTATTTTTGCACTTCAATTTTTTTAAATGAACACTCCAAACGATAATTTACAAAAACCAACGTTACAAAACGCTTTAGAGCTGGGCTTGAGACAAGATGAATGGGAAAAGATAATTGAGTTGATGGGCAGAGAGCCCAATTTTACTGAACTTTCTATGTTCAGTGTAATGTGGAGCGAACATTGCTGCTACAAAAATTCAATCGCTTGGTTGAAAAAATTACCAAAAGATGGTAAACATATTTTAGCCAAAGCTGGCGAAGAAAATGCAGGATTGGTGGACATTGGCGGCGGATTGGGTTGTGTTTTTAAGATCGAATCACACAATCATCCCTCTGCCATTGAGCCCTATCAAGGCGCTGCAACTGGCGTTGGTGGCATTAGTCGTGATATTTTTACGATGGGAGCCAGACCTGTGGCTTCTTTGAACAGTTTGCGTTTTGGTGATTTTAATCACCCCAACACACGAAATTTGGTGAAAGGTGTGGTAAAAGGCATTGGTGATTATGGTAATTGTTTTGGCGTACCAACTGTTGGCGGCGAAGTTTATTTTGATGAATCCTACAACATCAATCCGCTTGTAAATGCATTCAGTGCTGGTATTGTGGAGTTAGGTAAAACTGTTTCTGCTACTGCAAAAAATCCTGGCAGCAAAGTTTATATTGTTGGTAGTGCAACTGGTAAAGATGGAATTCATGGGGCAAGTTTTGCTTCGGCAGATATTACTGAAGATAGTGCCGAAGAATTACCAAGTGTGCAAGTAGGCGATCCATTCATGGAAAAATTATTATTGGAAGCAACGCTGGAAGCCATTGATGCAGGCTGTGTGGCAGGTATGCAAGATATGGGCGCAGCAGGAATTATTTGTTCAACCAGTGAAATGAGTGAAAAAGGAAAAGTGGGAATGAAGATTGATTTGAACAAAGTTCCAACTCGACAAACCAATATGAAACCTTGGGAAATGTTGTTGAGTGAATCACAAGAAAGAATGTTGGTGGTGGTTGAAAAAGGCATGGAAAAAACCATCGAAAGAATATTTGATAAATGGGATTTGAATTGTGCTGTAATTGGCGAAGTGATTGAAGAAGAAATTTTAGAATTTACTTTCAACAACGAATTAATTGCTCGTGTAAAACCTGTGAACTTGGTGCTGGGCGGCGATTCGCCAGTTTATCATCGCACGATGACTGAACCAAAATATTTTGAAGAAATCAAAAAATTCGACATCGAAAATATTGATGAGCCGAAAGAAGATGATTTAAAAGCGATTGCAAAAAAGTTAGCAGCACAACCAAATATTGCCAGCAAACGCTGGATATACGAGCAATACGACAGCATGGTGCAAGTGCGAAATCAAACTACCAACATGCCTTCGGATGCTTCGATTGTGAGAATTAATGGCACTGAAAAAGCATTGGCTTTAACGGTGGATTGTAATCCGTATTACATTTATGCAAACCCCGAAATAGGCACTGCTATTGCGGTTTCAGAGGCTGCAAGAAATATTGTTTGTAGTGGTGGCGAACCAATGGCGATTACCAATTGCCTAAATTTCGGTAATCCCTACAACGAAGAAGTTTACTACCAATTTGCACATGCGATAATGGGAATGAAATCGGCTTGTGAAAAATTTGGAACACCTGTAACTGGTGGTAATGTGAGTTTTTACAATCAATCAAGTGATGTGGGTCCTGTGTTACCAACACCTACAATTGGCATGATGGGCTTATTGCAAAATCATGAAAACAAGATGGGGATTGCATTTCGTAAGGTTGGCGATTTGATTTATTTGTTGGGGAAAAATGTAAATGATTTAGCTTCATCGCAATATTTAATTCATCATCATAGTGTTAAAAACTCGCCTGCTCCTTATTTTAATTTGGATGAAGAATTTGATTTGCATCAATTAGTAAGAGAAGTAATTGCAGAAAAATTAGTGGTTTCAGCACATGATATTTCCGAAGGTGGCTTGTTTATGAACTTGCTGGAATCTGCCATGATAAATGATTTAGGTTGCGATATTGAAATGAAAGACGATGGTATGCGCATAGACGCTTTGTTATTTGGCGAAGCACAAGGCAGAGTGATTGTAACAGTAAAACCTAAGCACCAAGCGGCTTTTGAAGCTTTATGCAAAAAAGATATTGTGCCTGTTGAATTAATTGGCAGCGTAACTACTGGCGATATCAGCATTAATGGTGTTGAATTTGGTAGAAGTCGACATTTCAAAACTGTGTATGATAGTGCTTTAGAAGAGATAATGAATCAAAATTAATGTTGCAACACTTTTTGTTTTGCATTTTTTATTTTCTTCAAAATCATTTTTCGTAACTATTTTCAACTTCATGTTTTTTCGAAAAATTTTCCTTTCATTTTTCTTGTTTTCATTTCTTGGTTTTGTTAAGGCACAACCACTTCGAGTGCATGGCATTATTACCAACACAGCATTTGAGCCATTGCCTTATGCTTCGGTGGAAGTGAAAGAAGAACAGTTGGGCAAAATTGCCAACGCTAAAGGCGAGTATGAATTTACATTGAAGGGTGGTAAGTATGATTTGGTATTTTCATTGGTTGGTTATCAAACGCATGTGATTACAATTGTGCTTGATAAAAATAATTTGGAGCAAAATGTAATGCTTGAATTATCTGATAAAACGACATTAAAGTCGGTACATATCTCTGCTTCCAAAAAAGATAGGGCTTACGAAATTATTAAAAATGTGATTGAACACAAAGATTCTTTTTCATTGCCATCACCTAATTTTTCGTGCGATGTTTACATCAAAGCATTTCAACAAAACGAAAAAAACAAAAGCGATTCGTTGCAAGTGAACAGTTTTTTTTCTTCTAAAAAAATTGATTCAACAAAAAAAAAGAACATCGAATTAGATGGCATGAATATGGCAGAAGTGGCTTTGCAATTAGATTTTTCGTATCCTAACAAAATTAAAGAAACCCGAATTGGTGTAAAAAAATATGGCGACACAAGGCGATTATTTTTTTTAACCACCACTGATGGCGATTTTAATTTTTACAAAAATCTTATCTACTCGAAACCAATTTCTACCACACCATTTTTGTCGCCATTTAGTTATAGCGGCTTGTTGGCTTACCGTTTTAAATTGCTAAAATCATTTGATAAAAATGGGCATCATTTTTATAGAATAAAAATCACGGCTGGCAAATTGGGTAATGCGTTGATGAACGGCGAAGCCACTATTATAGATGGTTTGTGGGCTATTCAACATTTGGAATTGGAGTTCCCAAAATACCACTTGCCGGAGTATGATTATTTTAAAGTGGAGCAATTTTTTGCGATTGAAAAAAATAAATCACTGTTGCAAAAACAAAAATTTACTTACCACACCAACAACGATGATGGAAAAATTGTGGGTTCAACGATGGTAAATTATTCCAATTATCAACTCGATAAAAAATTCTCGAAAAAATATTTTGGCAACGAAATTGGCTCTACTGCTGATTTGGCGTATCATCAAGATAGTTTGTTTTGGAAAAAAAATCGAAGCGAACCTTTGCAAGCAAATGAAATAAAATTCATTCGCCATCGCGATAGTTTGTATCAAATCACACACAGCAGTAAATATTTAGATAGTGTGGATAAGGCTACAAACCGCATCAATGCTGGAAGAATTTTGTGGAATGGCTTAACTTTTAACAATCATTATAAAGAGCAAACTTGGAACATTAGCCCCATTTTAAGCATGTTACCCAACATTTTTTATGTAGGAGGAATGCGTTTGGGCGATTATGTGGGTTATCAAAAACGCTACGCGAATAAAAAATTTATCAACGTTTATTCCAACATCACTTATGGTTTGCTTAACAAAGATTTTAAAGGGACTGTTTATTTTCAAAAGATGTACAACCCTTATCACCGCTCGTTTTTCAGCATCGAGTTGGGGCACAATTTTGATTTAATTAACTTCAATGATGCGTACATTAATTTATTACAACGAGGCAATTTTTATCAAGATAATAAAATTGACATCACTCATTCTACCGAATTATTCAACGGATTTTATTTGATAAATGAATTGCAGTTTTCAATGCGCAGCGATTTGAGCAATTATAAATTAGCCAACACATTAAATGGCTTAGTAAAAAATGATTCATCAGTTTTAACTAATCAAACTATTCGCACGTTTCAGCCCTACAATGCTTTCTATAACCGCATTGAGATAGATTATACACCGCAACAAAAATATCTTCGTGAGCCTTTGCAAAAAATAATTTTAGGTTCCAAATACCCCACTTTTTATACGCAATGGCGCAAAGCAATTCCTGATTTTTTCAGCAGTGTTGAAAATTTTGATTACATAGAATTGGGCTTAAGACAGCGGCGAACATTAGGTTTGGCTAGCATTTTTAATTTCAATTTTTCAGCAGGAAAATTTTTAAACACCGCCAATTTGCAATTGGTAGATGATAAATTTATGCGCCGCGGCGACCCCTTTTTGTTCTCGAATCCGCTTCGCAATTTTCAAGCATTAGACTCCACTTTTGCGGTTTACAATTGGTTTTATGAGTTGCATGTTTTGCACGAATTCAATGGAGCTATCTTGAATAAAATTCCGTTGTTGAAAAAATTAAACCTGCTGGAAGTGGCTGGTGGCGGCTTGTTAGATGTGCCCGAAAGAAATTTGCGCTATGCTGAAGCATTTGTAGGTTTGGAAAAAATATTTCGCATAGGCATTGATAAATACAAGATTGGTTTTTATCTAGTTTCTTCAATTGCCAATCAAGCCCATCAACCCATTCAATACAAAATTGGGATTGAACAATACAATATTTTGAAACATAGTTGGTAGAGTAAGATTGTACCATTTTGTCTTAAAAAATATTTTTTACCTCATGCAACCCTTCAGCCTTTTTTTACGACTTATAATTTTAGAAACGGTTAAATTGATGTAATTTTAAAAACCGCTATTGAAAATTGAACATCAAATATTACCCGATTTTTCTGAAATAATTGATGGTTGCAAAAAAGGCAATCGCAAGTTTCAAGAAAAATTATACGGGCATTTTGCCAGCAAAATGTTTGCCGTGTGCATGCGCTATGCGCCATCTCGTGAAGATGCCGAAGACCTGCTACAAGAGGGATTTTTAAAGGTTTTTAACAGTATTAATGGATTTAAAAACGAAGGCAGTTTTGAAGGTTGGATACGTCGAATTTTTGTACACACTTCAATTGAATTTTTTAGAAAAAACTCGAAGATGCATCCGATGATTGAGTTGAATCCAGTGTTGCCTGAAGCTGCTGTTAGTGAAGATATTTTTAGCACCATCAATGCCAACGAATTAATGAAAATGGTGCAACGATTATCTGATGGTTATCGCATCACTTTCAACTTGTATGCTGTGGAAGGATTTACGCATCGCGAAATTGGAGAGATGTTAAATATCAATGAAGGCACCTCAAAATCTCAAGTGGCAAGGGCAAGAATTTTGTTGCAAAAAATGTTAAGTGACCACACAAAAAAAAATTTCAAAAATGATTATTCAGTAGTGTATGAAAGATAATAAAATGGACAAAATATTTCGAGATGCTTTAGCACAGCATGAAGTTTTCCCACCACAAAATGGTTGGGAAAAATTGGCAGCACAGTTGCCTGCAGAAAATAAATTTATTTTTGCATCATGGATGAAATGGTCTATGGCTGCTGCTTTTATCGGCGTTGTAATTTCTACTTCTATAGTTTTATTTCAAAAAGATAATTCCATCAAACAAAAAATTGTTGCCATTGCTCATCCTATTTTTCATCCAAAATCAAAAAATATTTTTGTTGAAAAGCAAAATGATGTAGGGGGCAATTTATCTACCATTTCAACAAATAATTCATCAAAAATTTCAGAAAAAAAATCTGAAATTTTGATTACAAAAAATGAAAATAATAGAAATAGAAATGTGCAATTAGATGTTTCACAAAACCAATCTAATACGTTGCATTCAGCCACTGAAGTACATTTGATAGCACACGAAAATAAACCACAACGATTATTGGCTGCCACCAATTCTATGTCGATGCAATTGATGACCAAGATGAAACTCAGCTTAGTGGCTGATGGCGAACGCGAATACAACAGAATGTTGCGTCGCAAAGTGAGCAATGACATGTTTATTGATGAGCTTTTGCGCCGACAATTGTATTTTGTAAAAGGCTGGCACATTGGTGTAAAAGGCGAATTTAACAACACTTGGATTTTAGTAAACCCGCCATCCACAGGCACTTCAATGGTTCAGCTCAATTATAAAATTGATGCTGGGTTGGCTTATGGTTTGTTGGCTGGATATGATTTTAATAATAAATTTGGTTTCCAAATTGAATATCATTTAGTGTCGCAAATGGCGCAACGCTATGAAATTAGTTCGCAGTATGCTGCGAAGAATGGTAGTATTCGCCTGAATTACAACCACATTCCGTTGTTATTTAAATTTAAATGGCATCCGCTGAAAGGGGTGGAGCAAAAACCTGTGGTGATGGATTATATGGTTGGTGTGCAATATGGGTGGTTAAAAAGTACTACAAAGCCAAACCTTATCTACACAGCAATCCCAGGCAGTGATTATATTAACCAGCAAGTAAACTTAACCGAGTGGGATTTCGTTACAGCTGTAAATTATGACATGTATTTAAACGATAGATTTTTTATCTCCATGGGTGGCAGAGCTACGTTTGGAGGCAATGTAAAAAAATTAGTCAACGATAATATTTCGGCAAAATCAAAAAATTTAACGTTGGGTTTGGAAGTTGGCTTGCATTACAAATTGCATTTTGGCAAACAAAAATAATTGGCTCAATTTGTTGACTTAAACTGCGAAAGTGATGGGCGCAAATTTCCAAACCAATTCATGTTTTTCAAATTGATTTGTTTGAAATCTAAATGTTTCATTGGATAAAATGTGGCATCTGGTTGTTCGTAAAAAAATATTTTGTCCATTTTGCCTTCTAAAAATTCAAATCGCATTCTGCCTGCACTGCTCTTATTTACACCAGTATAGAGGCTTTTAGAATCGGTACTGTAATAGACCGATTCAGCATTTCCATCCACCATCATTTGTTTCAATTCATTGTTTTCAAAAAATCCAACAATAAATTTTCCTGCGACTTGATTAAATAGTTTTGGATGCAGCCGATTTACAATCATCGCTTTTTGCATCAAATTGAGGTGATGAATTTTTTTTTGTTTTGTAAAAATAAAAATCGTATCGCCTGTTAATTGATTGGCTTCTGCCCATAAAATGGGTGTATAAAATAAATGAAAAGCCGAATCAGAAAAGTTGTAGGATGCTGAATCGCAAAGGGCTTGAAATTTTTTACTAAACATTTTTACATGATAATTTGCCAACAATAATTTGTGTTGAAAGGTATCTTTTGCGTTCACAGAATCAATCTGCTGAAACGATGTTAAAGTGTCGGCATGAATAAACAAAGTGTCTTTATCCATAAGCGTTTGCAACACTGGAAATCGAAAAGCTTTTAAAAAGTTTGTGCGCCGATTAAAATGTGCTTCGCCTGCTGTGATAATTATTTTTTGAACGCTGTCGTAAAATTGAACATCGCCAAATGCAGCACCAATGCCAGTTTTGGCGTTGAAATCAATTCTATCGCCCAATACATCATCAGTTTTTGAAATGATGTGCGCATGATTTATAAATCGGCTATCACCCGTGAGCAGTGAATAATAGCCGCCTTCGCAATACACTTTGTTGCTGTCGGTGGTGATGTGTGTGGCACCTGTAAAAAAATTTGTTTTGGTGTTTACATTGTACATAAACGAATCAGCAAGCAACGAATAATGTGGGTTTGTAACTTTCACTTTTTCTTTGAAATACGCATCGCCATTGCCTGCATGATAGTATCCGATTTTACTGATTAATAAAGTGCTATCATTCATTAATCTGCCACCTTGCAAATACCATCCAGTCTTGGTTTTCATATCGTAATCTAAATTATCAGTAAGCAAAGTGCTGCTGCCTTTTATCAAGCGCACTTTTTTGTTGGCATTCAATTT
>CAIQHW010000553.1 GCA_903871715.1 uncultured bacterium | reverse complement strand
GTCCGAACTTCTTTAGATAATCTTAACCAAAGAACTATTACATTTGCAAATTCGAGTAAACTAATTCAATCAAAAACTAAATAAAAAATCATGAAATTCAATTTCAATTTATTGATTTTAGCTGCAGCCAGTTTTATCATTTCATCTTGCTCACACGGCGGAGGGAAAGGCACATCTAGCAGCACAGGTTGGAAATATAACGACCCAAAATGGGGAGGTTTTGAAGACCATAATAATTTTGAAGGACAAGAAACCGGGCCAGGTTTGGTGTTCATCGAAGGTGGTGCATTTACTATGGGTTCGGTAGAGCAGGATATTACCATGGATTACAACAACGTACCCAGAACTGTTACTGTTTCATCATTTTATATGGATGAATGTGAAGTTTCAAACTTACAATATCGTGAGTATTTAAATTGGCTGAATCATACTTATGCAGATTATCCTCAAGTAATGTTGAAAGCCTTGCCCGACACATTGGTTTGGAGAAATAAACTGTCTTACAATGAACCTTACGTCGAAAACTATTTCCGATATCCAGCTTATAAAGATTATCCAGTGGTTGGTGTAAACTGGCTTCAAGCAGTCGATTTTGCTAAATGGAGAGGAAACAGAGTGAATGAATTTATTTTGATTCGTGATGGTGTTTTAGACCATAGCCAAGCTACATCTGCTGAAAATTTCCAATCAGAATCTTATTTATACGGTCAATATCAAGGTACTGTAAAGAAAAATTTAAAAGACTTTTCAAGTACAGATGGCAAAGGTGAAAGACCTGTAAAAATTGAAGATGGTATCTTACTTCCTGAATATCGTTTACCAACTGAAGCTGAATGGGAATATGCAGCACTATCTAATATTGGTAATAATCCTGCCCAAGGTGAAGAAAATGATTTGCATCGAAAAATTTATACTTGGAATGGATATGGATTGCGCAGTTCTGGAGTGGGGGGCGAACAATGGCATGGAGCCATGTTAGCGAATTTTAAACGTGGTAGAGGTGATTTGATGGGAACTGCTGGTGGTTTAAATGATGGTGCTGATTACACAGCTCCAGTGAAATCATTTATGCCAAATGATTTTGGTTTATACAATATGGCAGGTAATGTAAGCGAATGGACAATGGATGTGTATCGCCCAATGACCCCATTTGATGTTAATGATGAAAACCCTTTACGTGGAAATGTTTACAAGACAAAAACCTTAGACCCATCAGGGGCATTAATTCCAAAAGATTCATTAGGAGCATTAGTTTATCATCAAGTTAGTGATAGTGATTTGTTGAACCGAAGAAACTACCATAGAGGTGATAACATTGATGTGAATGATGGTGATAAAGAAAGAAATGGGCAATATTCTTATTCTGTTTCCTCTTTAATTAATAATCATACACGAGTTTATAAAGGTGGTTCATGGGCAGATAGAGCTTACTTCTTATCCCCAGGTACTCGTAGGTTTTTAGAAGAAGACCAATCTACAGCAACTATTGGATTTCGCTGTGCTATGGCTCGATTAGGTAGCCCTGAAGGAAATCGATTTCAAGCTGGCAAATCTTTTAGAAGTAATAAAAAATAGTTTATCATCTCAAAATTCGTTTCGCAGCCTTGCTGGAATTTTTCGGCAAGGCTGTTTTTATTTCACTATTTTTCCGTTTTTAAATTTATGCCAACACGAAGAAAATTTATTTCACAAACAGCTTTGGCCGCAGGCATGTTGCCATTTGTAGCTAAATCATTGTCTATCAAAAAGGCAGCAAATTTTCCAGTGGTTATTAGCACATGGGATGCTGGCATCAGAGCAAATTTAAAAGCATGGGAATTACTATCTAACGGCAAAACCGCTTTGGATGCAACAGAACAAGGTGTATTGATAACCGAAAGTGAAATGAATTGTTGTGTTGGTTTAAATGGAAATCCTGATAGAGAAGGCATTGTAACTTTAGATGCTTCGATAATGAATCATTTAGGCGATTGCGGTAGTGTAGCTGCTTTGGAGCGCATTGAACATCCTATTTCGGTAGCAAGAGCCGTGATGGAAAAATCGCCGCATGTGATGTTGGTAGGCGAAGGCGCACAACAATTTGCATTGGCAAATGGCTTTTCATTAAAGCCTCAACAATTATCTTCCGATGCCGAAAAGAGTTATAAAAATTGGTTGAAAACTTCTGAATATAAACCAATTATAAACATCGAAAATCAAGGACATAAAACTAATCCGCCCAATAAATTAGAAAACGGACAATTCAACCACGATACGATAGCCATGCTGGCTTTGGATAGTTTTGAAAATGTAAGCGGTTCGTGTACAACAAGCGGAATGGGATTTAAATATAGAGGGAGAGTGGGAGATTCACCAATTATTGGCAGTGGCTTATTTGTAGATAATGAAGTGGGGGCAGCAGCTGCAACTGGGCATGGTGAAGAAGTTATCAGAATTGCTGGCAGCCATTTGGTGGTAGAATTAATGCGACAAGGAAAATCGCCCGAAGCTGCTTGTAGAGCCGCCATTGAACGTGCTATAAAATTGCGTGGCGATAAATTGAAAGACAAACAAATTGCTTTTATTGCCGTAAATAAAAATGGGGAAGCCTCGGGATATGCATTGCGAAAAGGTTTTACGTTTGCTGTGTATTCTCATTTGCAAAAAAATGAGTTGATTAACGCAAAATATTTTTACGAATAAATTTGCGGTTAAAAATTTATTTCAGCACAAACTGAATAGTGTGCCTCGATTTTTGTTCCACCAAAATTTCTTTTCCTTTGGTTAAATCGGCAATTGTTTTTTCATCGTAATGACGAATAGTTGCCAAGTGCAAATTTTCATTAGTCAAAATTTTAAATTCCTGATGCAAAACATCCAAAGCCGCTTCTAATCTAGGATTGCTATCTACACAACAACTAAAACTTATAGCACCATTTTGCATCACATTCATGCTGATGCGAAAAGTAGCTAGTACTTCAAATATTTTTTGCAAATGCTTTTCGCCAATAAATGAAAAATCACGAGTTTGAATACTCACCAAAACTTGATTTTCTTTCCACACTTTTACTGGCGGATAGGAAATGTGTAAATTGGTTTCAAATATTTTTGTACCTTCTGTTTTTGAATCAATAAAAGAACGGACCATCAGCTGAATATGCTTATTCTGCAATGGTTTGATGGTTTTTGGATGGATTACTTTTGCGCCATAAAATGTCATTTCAATGGCTTCATAATAACTCAATTGTGGAATCACTTCGGCATCGCTAAATTGTTTTGGGTCGGCATTCATCACACCATTTACATCTTTCCAAATTGTCATCAATTCAGCATCCAAACAATAACTAAAAATAGAAGCTGAGTAATCTGAACCTTCTCTACCAAGTGTAGTGCTGAAGCCATCTTTGGTGCTTCCGATAAATCCTTGAGTAAGCACAATTTTATTGTTTTGAAGCTGTGGCAACACGTTTTCTGTTACCTGTTTTTCAGTTTCTTTCCACAAAATATTTACATCGCGATAGTTGTTGTCGGTTGCAATTAATGTTCGAGCATCCAACAAAACTGTGTTGTTGTTTCGTTGATTCAAATATGTCGCAACAATAGATGTAGAAAGCATTTCACCAAAACTTACAATTTGGTCGTAATGAAAATCATATTGCAATTTGCCAACCACTTCTATCTTTTTTTCTAGTTCGATAAAAAGAGATTCCAGCAAATTTGTTGGCAAATTTAATTGCTGTAAAATGGTCGCATGATGTTGTTGCAAATCAATCAAAAAAGGTTTCCAATCTTCGTTTTTAATTTTTGCTTGCAACATATTTTCCAACGCATTGGTGGTTTTGCCCAACGCCGAAACCACTACCAACAATGGTCTTGAAGCATGGTGTTGAATAATGTTGGCTACATTTTTTATCGAAGCGGCATCTTTAACCGATGCCCCACCAAATTTAAAAACCTCTAAATTCATGGAAATAAAATTTCGACAAAAGTAAAATTTTGAAACGCAAAGCAAAAGCAACTATGCAAATTCCTTTTCTATTTCTTTAAAAATTTCATTTGCCCACAATGCATATTGAGTTCCACTTGGATGTAGTTGGTCGCTTGCAAACATAGATGGTGTATGGTTTTGCGATAATGGGGTAATGTTGACATAGTGTACACCTACTCGTTTTGCTTCTTCAAATTTTATCAAATTAAATTCTGCAATTTCGTTGCTAATTTCGGCAATACCTCTACTATCTTTTTCTGCAAATGCAGAAAAACTCCAATCGGGAATAGACACCACAACCACTCTGTTTTTTTTATTGTCGGCAAATTTTATGGCGTCATTTAATAAGGCAACAAACTCCTTGCGATAGTTTTCTATGCTGTATTTGCGGTATTGATTGTTGACACCAATTAACAAACTAACCAAATCAAATTTGCCAGTTGGTTTTGTTTGTGCAATAGCATTTATCAATTCATCAGTTGTCCAACCCGTGTGGGCAATAGTTACAGGCTGATGAAAGAGAATATTTTTTTGTGCAAATAATTGAATAAGCTGAATAGTCCATCGCTGGCTGGTTTCCACCATTTCGCCTACAGTGTATGAATCGCCTAATGCCAAAAACGATAATTTTTTTTCTGTTGGAATCATCGCAAATGATTTAAAGAATCAATCAATTTTTTGTCTTTGCGAATGTAAAATAATGCTATCAAAATGGCTACTATGGCGGCGAAAGGCAACACCATGGCTAAACTATAAGTTGGATTTATTGGATTTGAAATATCATTTTGCAAACTTGAAATTTTCATCAGGCACTGTACAATAAAAGTAATCAGCAAAATTAAAGATGCAAAGCCCAAGCGCATTTGCCGAGCATAATTTTTAAAACTAAATAAGCAAGCTAAAATTAAAATCACTGAAAATACCATCACAATCAATAAAGGTAGATGCTCGACAATGCGCAATTTTTTTGTTTGTAAAACTGTATCGCTGTCATTTTTATAATCAACATGCCATAAACTAAAAAAATAAGTAGCCGCTATCAAAGCAGCACCCAATAAGAGATAGAGCGATTGTTTTCGTTGAATCATGGTAAAGATTTTTTCGTAAAATTAATGATTTTTATTTTTGAAATTGTTTTAAATAAACATCAGCCCGACGTTTGGCATTGGTTCTAATGTTTTTATAAAACAAATTATAATCGCCGATGTGATAATTTTTTCGGCTGTTAAAAAGCGATAAATAAAATGGCGGATGCACCCACAATAATCCTTCATGATTTTGTGCATCAACCAAATGCGGAATGATTTTGTTGAAATTTAATAACACCGAACCTGTGTTTAAAGCCTTGTCAGCAATCACTTCTTGCATTGTCCAAGTTAACGGATTTATACAAATTGCATCTTTGTATTCGTAGTAATTAATGGGTTTAAAACCACTTTTAAAAGTTGCCCAACTGATGTAGCAATTGGTTTGTGATGAATCGGCACATGGCAAAATGAAATTAAGCGAATCGGCTGGAATAGGCATCCCCACTATGTATGCTGCCACTAATTGTTTCATCAAAGGTTTGTGCGCAAAATAATCACGAAGCAAATAATAAGCATGTAAACTGCCTTGGCTATGCGATGCAATGATGATAGGGCGACTATGATTATAATGCTGCAAATAATATTCAAACGCTCGGCGTACATCGCTATAGGCCAAGCCCAAAGTCAGTTTCTTCGTTGTTTTATTTTTTGTGAAAAATGAATACACATGTGCTTGGCGATAACGCGGCGCATAAATTTTTCCAGCAAAATTCATTGTGCTAGCTTGATACAACATCGTACCAGCATCTGTTTTTTTGTTTACCACTTCATCGTTTACATCAGCATTCCAACAAAATGGAACGGTTGGTTTTTGTGTGTATGAAGTAGGATGAATCCAAAAAACATCTACTGCCGAATTGTTTAATTCGCTCTCAAAGCCTTCGGGTGTTTTATCACAATTATCCATTCTGTTGGGTAATGCAGCCCAGTTTTTTTCCAAACTATAATCGGGGGCTGGCGGTGAAGCAACAGCTTCAAAAGGCTGATTCATAGCTGCTTTCATGAGCTGCAATGAAAAGCAAGATGAAAAAAGCAATGCAATAATTAGTAGTGGTAATAAGTACTTCATGTTAAAATTAAGGGCGCAAATTTGACAAATTTATTTTTGTTTTTAGAACACAGACGACACAGCTTTGAAGCTTAAAAACGGATTTAGTGTTCTATTTTTTTCAAAATATTTTTTGCAGCTAAGTAACCATTATTGGCATCGCGATAATTTGGATTTATTTGCACC
>CAIQHW010000552.1 GCA_903871715.1 uncultured bacterium | reverse complement strand
ATTATAAATGAAAATTGTTATCAACGATAAGCGAAAAATTTATGCTATTCAAAAAGAATTTAGCAGCGAATTTCCATTTTTAAAAATCCAGTTTTTTGCAAAATCGAATACAAGCAATGGTAAATCTTCTACTAAAATAATCAAACACTCTTCTAAAGAAATTGCTGAATGTCGCACCCAGCATAATATTGGTGAAATTGAAATTATGCCAGAAATGTCTGTGAATAGTTTAGAGCAAATTTTTCGTGATATTTTTGGTTTACATGCAGAAGTGCTTCGTAAATCAGGCAAGGCTTGGTTAGAAACTTCTGTAACTGGCAATTGGTCGTTGATGGAACAAAACGCCGAAGGGATGGCATTGGAAAAAAACGAGCAAAAAAAGTCTGCCTCACATTTCTAATTCCCTTTTAATTTTCATCAGCAAATTCGCATTTTCCTGTTATTTTTGCGAAACAATTTTCATTCTTCCAAATTAAAAAATGGCAAAAGTTACTATTGACGGGCATTTGATAGAAGTTCCAGACGGAACAACAATTTTAAACGCAGCACGAATGATGGGCGAACAGCATCCCGAAACGATGCACAATGTGCCGCCTGCAATGTGTTATTATAGCAAGCTAAAAGAGAGCGGTGGCAAATGTCGCACGTGTTTGGTGCAAGTAACAAAAGGCAGCGAAAAAGACCCAAGACCAATGCCCAAGCTAGTTGCAAGCTGTCGCACCATGGTGATGGATGGCATGGAAGTGCAAAATAAATTATCGGCGCAGGTGCAAGAAGCACGAAAAGGTGTGGTAGAAATGTTGTTGATTAATCATCCATTGGATTGCCCTGTTTGCGACCAAGCTGGCGAATGTCATTTGCAGGATTTGGGTTACGAACATGGCGCACAAAAAACACGTTATGAGTTTGACCGCCGAACTTTTGAAATGGAAAACATTGGCGACAAAATAAAGCTACACATGAATCGCTGCATCCTTTGCTACCGCTGCGTTTTCACGGCTGATGAAATTACAGATGGCAGAGTTCATGGCGTAATTAATCGTGGTGACCATGCCGAAATTTCTACTTTTATTCACAACGTAATTGACAACGATTTTAGTGGCAATGTGATTGATGTTTGTCCAGTTGGAGCCTTGACTGATAAAACTTTCCGATTCAAAAGTAGAGTTTGGAATACCAAACCTTATAATGCACATCGCGATTGCAATCACCCCAAATGCAATGGTAACGTGGCTTTGTGGCTGGCTGGCAATGATATATTAAGAGTTACTGCTCGAAAAGATAAATGGGGCGAAGTGGAAAGTTTTATTTGCAACGAATGCCGCTTTGATAAAAAAGAATTGAAAGATTGGATAATTGAAGGACCACGAGAAATGGACAGACATTCGGTAAATTCAAACACACAATACATGCACATGTCAACCCAAAAAGTGTTGAAAGAAAGTGAAACATTTGCTGTGTTGCATCCTTACAATGGCGATGAACAATAGATGAATAAAGCATTTCGAGCCGCTTCGATATTTTGAGGCGGCTTTTTTATTTTCAAAAAATGATTACTTTTTTAAAAAAAAAATTAAGCCACATTTTACCAATTCAATTAGAAAAATCAATAGCAGAAAATGGTGATGAATTAATTTTGCAATTGAATAAAGGAAGACTACAATTGGGCACTGATAAAGCAATTTACAGTTGGGAAGACTTGTATTATCCTTTTGAAATTTCTTTCAGAAAAAATTTCGAAAAAATAAAAAATGCCAAAAGTTGTTTAGTTATCGGAATGGGCTTGGGAAGCATTGTTTCGATTTTGAAAAAAAAAATGAAGCTGCAAAATGTT
>CAIQHW010000551.1 GCA_903871715.1 uncultured bacterium | reverse complement strand
CAGCTGAGCTAATTCCCCTTTTTTAAAACTGGGCTGCAAAGATAATCGGTGCAATTTAGTATCCAAAAATTGTGCAAGGTTTAATTACATTTGCCCTCTTTATGTTTAAATTTAAAACCTACCGACCCATTTTGCTCATTGCATTTCCAATTATGTTGGGCATGTTGTCGCAAAATATTATTCAAATAACCAACACTGCTTTTTTAGGACGATTGGGCGAAAATGCTTTAGGAGTTAGTGCTATGGGTGGATTGTTTTATTTATTATTAGCAGATTTTTCATGGGGATTTAGCAGCGGCACACAAATATTAGTGGCACGAAGATTAGGTGAAAAACGATATCAAGAAATTGGTTCACTTACCTTGCACACTGCAGCCATATTAAGTATTTACGGTTTGCTCGCCTTTTTGATTTTGCAATTTGGGGCCCCTTATTTGTTGAGCAAAGTCATTCACTCAACCATTATTTTAGAAAAAAGTATTTCGTTTTTAAAATATCGAAGTTGGGGCATTTGGCTCACCGTTTTTATCAGCAATCTCAACGCTTTTTACATCGGTTTGGGTAGAACAAAAGTGATTACCTACAGCACACTCGTTACCGCATTTATCAATATCCTACTCGATTATGGATTGATATTTGGTCATTTTAATTTGCCCGAAATGCAAACCGATGGTGCTGCCATAGCCAGCATTATAGCCGAGTTAGGCGGCTTGTGTGTATTGTTATACAATTTGTTTTTGCATCATTATTTTCAACAATTTGGTTTCAAATTTTCGATTCGATTTGAAAAAGAAAAAATTGTGCAACTACTCAAACTCTCATCACCATTGGTTTTGCAGTATTCATTTAGTTTTGGTGCTTGGTATATTTTTTTCATTGTGTTAGAAAACATGGGTGAAAAAACAGTTGCCATTGCCAATATTATGCGCAGCATTTTTTTCTTGTTCACTATCAGTTGTTGGGCAATAGCCAGCAGTTGCAACAGTTTAGTGAGTAATAAAATTGGTGAAGGAAAAACCGATGAAGTTTTTTCTACCATTAAAAAATCAGCCTTTTTAAGTTTGATGATTAGCGTATTTTTTGTTTTGCTATTGTGGGTTTTTACTAAACCCATTATGCAGATTTATACAAACAAATCTGATTTGATAATAGGTGCTATAAACCCTTTATATATGCTGGGTTTGGCGATTTTATTTTTATCTGTTTCTACAGTTTTATTTCAAGGCGTACAAGGTACAGGCAACACTATTTTTAATTTAATTGCAGAATTAATTTCAGTTTGTTTGTACAGTATTTATGTTTTTGGATGCGTAAGAAAATTTCAACTTTCACTTACTTGGGCATGGGCAAGTGAAATAATCTATTGGACATCGTTGGCTACATTGAGCTATTTTTATTTGCGCTCAGGCAAATGGGAAATGAAAAGAATATAGCAAAATGGGATTAAAACCAACTTTTTAAATTCTTGGCACGATGTTGGATAAATTGAAACAGAATTAAATTTTTTAAACAAACAAACAAATTAATCATGAAACAAGTATTAACTGTTGCTGTATTAGCAATGTTCGCTTTTGGTGCAACTGCACAAACTGCTCAAAAAATGGAAGCTGCTAAAGCTCCAGCTAAAATGGAAAACAAAAAAGCTGACAAAGCTGAAAAGAAAGCTATGCCTGCTAAAATGGAAACAAAAAAAGCTGACAAACCAGCTGAAAAGAAATAATTTTTTCTTTTTACAAAACAGCCTTACTTCAATTGAAGTAAGGCTTTTTTTATTAGGT
>CAIQHW010000550.1 GCA_903871715.1 uncultured bacterium | reverse complement strand
GCTATTTCTTTTTCATCAGCCAATAAATTGGCATCATACTCATTCAATCCAAATTCATTTTTGAAACGATAAATTAATTCTTCGGGCAAGGCGGGCATTTCATTTTTTGCTTCCGAAATCATCTCTTCCGTTATAATAATTGGCGGTAAATCGGGCTCGGGAAAATAACGATAATCGTTTGCAGCTTCTTTGCTTCGCATGTCAAAAGTACTGCCGTCAGCGGCATTGAAGCTTCGGGTTTGCATTTCAATCCATTCGCCCTTTTCTACCATTTCAATTTGACGAAATGTTTCGTACTCAATGGCACGTTTTACATTCCGAATTGAATTCATGTTTTTCACTTCTACTTTCGTTCCAAATTCTTTAACACCTTTTAATCGCACCGAAATATTGCAATCGCAACGCAGCGAACCTTCTTCCATATTACCGTCGCAAATATCCAAGTAGCGCACTAGTTTTCTAATCAAAGTTAAATATTCGTAAGCATCATCTGCACTGCGTAAATCAGGCTCACTCACTATTTCAACCAATGGCACACCAGCACGATTCAAATCAATTAACGAATTAAATGGGTCAATATCATGAATACTTTTGCCTGCATCTTCTTCTAAATGAATTCGAGTGATGCCGATTTTTTTTTCTTCGCCATTCACTTTTATTTTCACGAAACCCGCCGTGCATATAGGTGTGGTGTGTTGTGTAATTTGATAACCTTTGGGCAAATCGGCATAGAAATAATTTTTTCGGGCAAATGCATTGTAGCGATTGATGGTGCAATTGGTTGCCAATCCAATCTTTATCGCAAAGTTTAATGATTGTTCGTTCATCACGGGCAAAGTGCCTGGATGCCCCAACGATATTGGGCTCACTTGCACATTGGGCGACAAACCAAATTCAGTGCCATCGCTGCAGTAGGCTTTGCTATTGGTTTGTAGCTGCGCATGCACTTCTAAACCAATCACTACTTCGTACTTTTCTAAAATAGATTTATCCATTTGTAAAATTTAAAACGCATAAAGGTATTGAATTGTTGAAGAAAAAAATTGCAGCAAGAAAATTGAAAAAGTTACTCAACTGCCTTTAACCATTTTTCGGGATATTGCTCAAAGCTGGCAGCAGCCTCATATTCCGAGTAGCTGCATGGCATTAATTGATGCATCCCTTTATTTCCTTTTGGCACTTTAACCCACCAGCGGCTACTTTTGCGGCTTTTATAAAATTCGATATTGTTGTTTTCGCTTTGAAAATGCACCGTATATTTTAAAAAATCTTTTTCGCTGATGATAGGATAATCGCCCACTCTGCCCATCACACCATCCATAAAATACCAAATGATTTGTGCCGCTAATTGTGTAGTTTGATTGCGCAAATCTAAATGCGGATTCACCTCGTAAAGCCCGAAACTACTTACTTTGTCGCTCATTCCAGCATATCTCGCCAAGGCACAAATTTCATTGCCAAACAAACCATTTGGCGAAGCATTCCCATTGCCCGGTGCTTCGCTGCATCGCACCACACTCATATCAATCGAAAACAAATCAGCATCTCGTACAAATGGTTCCATCTCTCTGTAATCCTCTTGCAATGAGCCCAAGCGCACTTGCTCAAATTTCATTTGCTCTAAAATTTTTAGCAAATTATAATCCACCAAATAAGTTTGATAACCCATCAATAAAAAGTTGCGCAAAAAATTTGGGCTGTGTGTAAAAATGTGCGACAAATAATTATTCGCTGCCAATTCTTCCTGCAAAAAACTCACATCCAATTTTGCATCGGCATGTGCAATTGCCACTTCCATTTCCATATCGTTGTAACCTAGAAACTGCCCATACATCAAGTCATTCGAGCCACCGATGATAATGGGAATAATTTCATTTCGCAATAAAAAATTGAGTACGTTGCCCAATGCAAAATTGGTATCACAAGGCGTTGCACCAATAATTAAATTGCCCAAATCCGCAATTTTTGTAGGAAAATCAAACGATGATAAAGCATATAATTCTTTGCGCACCAAATCCGGCGCATCCATGCAACCCACATTGTTGTTAGCATTGCGCTCTTCTCCTACCCCAATCAAGGCAATTTTTGTATCTTCCAAATCAGGAAATCTTTTTGCGTTAATCAACATTGTGTTGCCCAATTGATAAGGCGACAAATGCTCGTTTTGTTCTATCATGCTATCTTTTACAGGCGACAGAAAATTTTTTAGGGATTCAAAATCGTTCATCAGAAAATTTATTTTTGGTAAAATAAAGTGGTTTTCGTATCAAATGCAAATACATTTTTTGTTTTTGTGCCTCCATTCGCTTCGCTCAATGCGGAATTGATTCAAAATTTATTCCGCCATTTTTTTCTCCCAATTCCAAGCCGTTAACATCATCTCTTCGATATTTTTTTTCGGCATCCAGTCCAATATTTTTTTCGCTTTGTTGATATTGGCATACACCGCAATC
>CAIQHW010000549.1 GCA_903871715.1 uncultured bacterium | reverse complement strand
TTCAGGAAAAAAATCTTCCAGCTTATCAGGCAGCGAACGATTAATCATAAAACCAACAGTGCCCAAATCATTTTCATGTTCGCAAACAAACACCACACTTCGGCTAAAATAATTATCCAGCAAAAACGGGTCGGCGATTAAAAATTTTCCTTTCTCGGGTAAAATCATAAAAGCAATTTTCAAAAATTATTTTAAGGTTTCCAATTTATTTTATCCACCAATTTTCGGGCATTAGGTACAATTATCAAAGCCACACAATAAGCCACAGGGAAAGCTACAACCCAAGATTGAAGCCAGTTTACAATAGTTTGAAAATGAAAACCAGAATGCATTAAATTAAAAACAAGCGTCATTGTTCCACTCAAAGGAATGGAGATAAACAAAATCAAAACGTAGTGGTAATATTTTCTGTTCACGATTTTTTTTAGATTTTAAATTTCGTTTTTTCTGCCCACAAAAATTTTCTATTTTCATTTTTCACCAAATCAATCTGCAAAATATTTTCCTTTTCAATCACCCCAAAAATGTGAGGAAAATAATCATTCACCGAGTTGGCAAACTCAAATTTTATTTTCGATTTCATTTTGTTTGCATCCAAATGCAAAATCAAAATTTCATTTTCGGCAGCATAATATCTTTGTGCTGTTGCCTCCAATTGTGCGCTGGTGCTGGTGTGTATAAATCCTTCTGTTTTTAGTGAAGCAGCTTCAAAATAATTTTCGTTGGCAAATTGTTGCCAAATTTTTGGAGTGGTGATATGAAAAATAATGGGTTGAAACAAAGTAGATTAATGAATTTTGCCGTCATGAATTAATTGACGAACAGCGTTGATAACATTTTTAAAAGCATCTTCATCTTTGTTGAAATAGCGATATACACCGTCTTTCACGATGCTCAACATCAACCCATAATGTTCTTGTCCGCTCAAAAAAATCACTGGCACATGCGGATTTAATTTCTTCATTTCTTTGAAAATGGAATAGCCATCTTTTGCCAAATTGTGTTCGCCCGATAAATGATAATCCAAAATTACTACATCTGGGTTGGCATAAATTTGTTTGATAAAATCTTCGCCATTATTGAACGACTCCACGTTTGAAGGGAAATTATTTTCCAATTCATCTTTCAACATCGTTGAAAAAAGTGCATCATCATCTACAATAAAAATTTTCATGGCTTAATATTTTGTGGCTTAAAAGTAAGTGGTTCAATTCAATTCTGAAAATAAATTTCAGTTACATTTGTGAGCGATGTTTTTCTACCAAATTTTCATTCACTTTTACGGAGTTGCGATTCGATTATTTGCCATATTTAATCGAAAAGCAAAATTATTTTTGCAAGGCAGAAACGACTGGCGAAGCAGATACAAAGTCACTTTACAAGAAATTGAAAAACCAATTTGGGTACATTGTGCATCGCTTGGCGAATTTGAACAAGGCAGACCTTTGATTGAAAAAATCAAGCAAGATTTTCCTTCAAAAAAAATTGTGGTAACTTTTTTTTCGCCTTCAGGTTTTGAAATTCAGAAAAACTACAAAGGCGCAAATGCATTGCTGTACTTGCCTTTAGACACTTTAAAAAATGCAAAAGATTTTTTAGA
>CAIQHW010000548.1 GCA_903871715.1 uncultured bacterium | reverse complement strand
ATCGCCGATGACAAAATAAGCATAATATTGAGTGCCATTATCTACGGCGGCATTATCAATATAAGGCGATGAAGTATCACGGGCTATGAAACTAAAAGTGGTGGCAGCCGCTGTTTTCTTATAAATATTCACCCCGTCAAAATGCCCTTGCAAATTAAAGTCAATGCGCCAGCCGTGAGGGTCTTTATGTAATTTCAATTCGGGCTTGCTGTTAGCTTCATCCACAGTGTGGTCTTCGCCCACAATGCCTAACAATTTACCAATCGCTTCCGTATAACCTGTGCTGGCTTTTATGCGCTTTACATAAGTTCGGATATTGCTTTCATCGGCTGCTACTCTGGTGGTTTTGGTTGCAGTGGCTTGTTTGGCGGCTTGTTGCGCTTGCATGGCTGTGTCCACTTGGGTAATAATGTCGCTACACGAATTGCCAATGCTGGTTACATCGGCTGCCACCAAGCCTACGGCGGCGGCTTGTGCGGCAATGTTGGCTTTTAAATTAACTGCCCATGTTTTTTCATCGCCATCGGTGGTGGGAATAAATCCTTTTTTTGTACTCATTTTTTAAATTGGTTTTAAGTTGTTATGAAATTATTGTTTTGAAAAATAGAACGTTCGTTTGTTTTAAGTTGAAAGTTTGGCGAACTTTTAAAGTTCGCCAAACTTCAAAGTAATGCCTAATGATTCCACGTTAGAACTAGCTGTTTACAAGTTGTATTCAGCTGCTTTCGCTTTATAACCAAATGGATAAAGTTTGTAAATATTTGGTTACGGAATAAAACCAACTATTTTTGGTTTAGAAACAAATGTTTTTGCTTTGAAAACAGTTGTTTTTAGAGTAGAAACAGGCGGTTAAAATTCATAATTATTTGATTTTCAATGCATATTAATTAATGACTTACTCCTTTACCATTTTTGTTGTGTAAGTAGTAGGGCTAGTGTACCAATAATAGATGGCAACTGCTGAAGCAGGAGATTGACCCATGACTACAACATCAGGGTCAAGTGCTGTCCCACCACTACCCCCTGGCGAACAAGAGAAATTTTTAGTAATAAATGGACTGCCTCCAGAAGTAATATCAAAATAGGCGGCAGATGTCCCGCCAGCCATATTTTCTGGTTTATCAGATACAGCTACCGTAATCCAACCACCACCCCAAGGATTCTGCCCATGATAATCTAAACCAACATTGAATTGACCTGTTGAAAATGGTAGGATTGAGTTGTAAGGAATATCAGGCATAATAGCCGAATTAAATTGAGCCAACACAACTGATGATGAGAAAAAGAACAACAATAAAGCAACGAGGGGTAATGATTTTTTTTGCATGTCATTTTAATTTTTGATTGTTAGAAAAAATATTTTAGGCTGCAAGATTAGGCTATGAAAAATATGATATAAAATATTTTTGGTTGTTCATCACAATTGGGCAGTTGTAAAAAACAATTTCCAAAATTTGGATAGGTGCAAATTTTTTTTTTTTTTCGCTGTAATTATTTACCAAAAAAACTCCTTGCTATGAATAACTATGAAAATCATCATGGCGAAAATTTAAAAATGTTGCTACAAATATTAGGT
>CAIQHW010000547.1 GCA_903871715.1 uncultured bacterium | reverse complement strand
GGGTGTGCTTTTTCAATTTCATCAAACAACACAACAGAATAGGGTTGTTGACGAATTTTATTTACCAACATACCGCCTTCTTCATAGCCTACATAGCCCGGAGGAGCGCCGTACAAAAGGGCTGCTGAGTGTTCTTCTTTAAATTCGCTCATGTCGAATCGTATCATCGCCTTTTCATCGTTGAATAAAAAGTCGGCTACTGATTTGGTAACTTCTGTTTTTCCTGTGCCTGTTGGTCCTAATAAAAAGAACGAACCAATGGGCTGTCCAGGTTTGTTTAATCCGCTTCGCGATTCAACTACTGCATCTGCCAAAGCCTTCACAGCATGGTCTTGACCAACCACTCGTTTTTTTAAAATCTCCGCCATTTGCATCAGCTTGGTTTGTTCGCCAGCTTGAATTTTTCCCAACGGAATGCCAGTTTTGTAACTAATTACCGCAGCTACTTCTTGCTTGCTCACGGTGTCTTTGATGTTGGATGACAGCTCGATTAATTTTGCCACATTGCGTTTTAAATAGGCTTCCATTTCATCTGCTAATTCTATTTTATCTACTTCGGTGGCATCTTCCAATTGCCCTACCAACACAGGGCTTAACTTACCTTTGAGTAAGGAATAGAACCATTTTAATTCTTTCATTTTATCCAATTCGCTCATCGCTTTATCGCCTAAAATTACATCCAATTCCAACGATAATTTTTCCAATTCAGCCTTTGATGTTTCGTTCATCATTTTAATTGCTGCCATTGTTCTATCCAACAAATCTATAGCTGCATCTGGCAATCGGCGGTCTTTTACATATCTTTTAGAAAAACGAACACACTCAACCAACACATCATCATCAACTTTTAAGTTGTGATGTTTTTCATAAACTGGCAACAATGTTTGAATCATTTTTGTAGCTGTTGTAATATCTGGTTCATCTACTTTCAACACTTCAAATCTGCGGCTGAAGGCTTGTTCGGGTTCAATTATTTTTCTGTACTCATCTAAAGTGGTAGCGCCAATCACAGTTATTTCGCCACGAGCTAATTCAGGTTTTAACAAATTAGCAGCACCGCCGCCAGCAGGACCTTTAGGGTCAAGCAATGTGTGAATTTCATCTACAAATAAGATGGCTCGTTCAAATTGTTTTACTTCTTTGATGATAGATTTTAAACGCTCTTCAATTTCACCTTTGTAAGATGCACCAGCCGCCAATGAACCCATATCCAGTTCAAATACCACTGCCATTTTTAAATTATCAGGTACTCGTCCTTCATGAATGGCTAATGCAAAACCATCTACCAGAGCAGTTTTGCCCACACCAGGGTCGCCAGTAATAATCACATTGGGTTTAGTTCTTCGTCCTAAAATTTCCAACATCATTCGCGTTTCTTTATCTCTACCAATGATGGGGTCTATTTTTCCTTCTTTTGCCAACGAAGTTTTATCAATACAATATTTCAACAATGCACCAGTGCCACCAGTTTTTGCTGTACCATTGCTGCTGCCATTCGCATTGCCACCAACCGCTTGCTGCACGGCACTTTCGTTGATGTACAAATCTAAAATCTCTTTTTCTTTTAGCGGAAATGATTTTAATTGCTCTCCACTAAAACCAACATTTGGTTTTACCAAAGCCGCCAAAACGCATACTGGCGTTACATCATCCAAGCCTAATTTCAAACGGATGTTATCGGCTTCTTCCAAAACTCCAGCCACTTTATCGTCTGCAACTGGCTGTTCTGGCAGCTTTGAAGTCTTTGGCGATTCTTCCATGCGGATTTCAGACCACTCAATCATGTAGCTCACATCTTTATCAATCGAGTTTAAGAAAGAAGTTAAGCCCACTTCTTTGTGCAATAAACCTCTTAATAGATGCGCCAACGAAAATTTTTCGTTATAATGTTCTTTAGCAAATGATTGTGCAATTTGAATTGCCGATTTTAAAGAATCGTTAAAAGATAGTGTAGCCATTTTTATTTTTAATTTAGTGTAAAAAAAGTTGGTGATGCATAAGAAACTCCATTTGTAATTCTTGGATTTTTTGGAGTATCGTCCACTTCAATCCAAGCTTCAAAAATAGTATCTATGCGGTTAGTATGTATATTTTTTGCTTGTAGCACATGAATAATTTCTTTCAGTCTGTTGGTTTCAATTAATCTATTTTGCTCAATTTTTTTATGCGATGAAACACTTGTTGTTAGAATAAAAATGATGTGATTTGGTTTTGTTTTTTCAAACGTTCTTATCAATTCCTCTACTCCATTATTTAACAACTTTTGATTCACTTCTTTTGGCGCATAAAATATTCCAAGCCTGCTTTTATGACCAGTTCCAGC
>CAIQHW010000546.1 GCA_903871715.1 uncultured bacterium | reverse complement strand
TATTTGAGTTTCAATTTTTCAGCAATTTCTATTACAGGAATAAAGAAGCCAATATCAACGATTTTGCCAATGTTATTGGCGTAAATAAAGACCTGCTATTCAATTATGTTTACTATACCTATTCAATGAGTTTTGATGAATTGGTCAATAAAAACAGAATTGATTTTTTTGTTGAAATCATAAAAGACCCAAAATTTAAAAATTATACGGTTGAGGCATTGGCCTTAGAAGTTGGGTTTACTTCCAGACAACGTTTTTATCAGCCATTCAAGAAATACCATGGAGGCAACCCATCAGATTTGATTGATATTTTAAATGATTAATCTATTGAAATTCAGTGTTTCATAAAATGATACAACTGTAATTTTTAATGATACATTGACATTTGTCAGCATTACACAAGTAAATTTTTCTCTCTCTTTATTCCCCTCATTTTTATGATCCAAAATATTGGATCATGTCTTTATTTACATTTTTAAGGGGGCTTGTTCAACATCATAGTTTGAAAACCCCTGACTTGTCAAAACTGTTTGAGTATTATTTTTTTGACCATAAATATTATTTGCATCAAGACTCAACTACAGAAAATTTTGCCAGTTTACTAAATATCAGCGTCGAAGAGGTTGATCATATTTCGACTAGCTTTCATGGAGTAAATTTTACATCACTTATAGATCAACAGCGGTACCAGTTTTTAATTAAAGAACTGGAGAATCCAATCAATTCCAACTTGTCAATAGAGTCCGTCATCAAACTATGCGGATTTGAGAATATTCAAACTTTTTATCATTCCATTAAATCAACAAAAATTTTAACAGGTGGGATTAAAGAAGAAAATAACCATACAGAATCGATAATAAATGCTGTAGAGGAAATGAAAAAACAAATTGAAGAACAGCAAAAAGAAGTGTCATGAAAAAATTATACTCATCAGTTTTTGTCGTGATTTTCTTCAGCTTAATCAATATTCTAAAGGCGCAAATATTATCCGTTGCTCCAGGTACTGAGTTCAATGTGAAGGGCGGAACTAAAATTATGGCTGATAGGGCCGACTTCAATTTCTCCGGTGATTTCTCTTTAACAAACAATACCTTGAATGTAGACTTGGTTCCCAATAAGATCAATGGCATTTCAACCATGCAACGTGTGTACAAATTCACCAACACGGTCTATTACATGCAAGGAAGAATCAACCTGAATTACTTGGAAAGCGAACTGAATGGGATTCCTGAATCAGAGTTGAAGTTTCTCTATAACAATGGACTGGGTTGGCAAGATGATAACAATAGCTCATTAAATACTGGCACTAACTTGTTGGAAGGCGGCGCGATGAATTACACCAAGCTGGATGCATTTACAGCTGGTAGGTATATAGCTACAGATGAAATCATTTCAGTCAGGGCCAACCCGAACCCGAGTGCAACGGAGTTCAATGTGATGGTATTGGCAAAGGGACAAACGGAGATCGAGCTAACTGTCATGGACATACGCGGTGCTGTTCTTGAAACAAAAAAAGCCAGACCGTATCAGAACATCAAACTCGGAGCGAACCTGCCGAATGGAACCTATGTGATCAGGGCAGTACAAGGCAACAAGCCGATTGCAGCGATCAGGGTGGTGAAGTTGTGATAAGAGAGATGTGAGATGTAAGAAATCATAATTCAGACGTCAGGAATCAGACAAAAGACGTGAGACAAAAGACATAAG
>CAIQHW010000545.1 GCA_903871715.1 uncultured bacterium | reverse complement strand
GTAAAAGCTACAACAGCAGAAGATAGAAACTTACGGAAAGTGAGAGTGGGTATTGTTACCAGCAACAAAATGGATAAATCCATTACCGTAATGATTGAAAAGAAAGTGCAACATCCAAAGTATGGTAAATTCTTAAAACAATCTAAGAAATTTCATGCACACGATGAAAAGAACGAGTGTGGTATTGGCGATATTGTGAAAATCATGGAAACTCGTCCGTTGAGCAAATTGAAAAGATGGAGATTGGTTGAAATAGTTGAAAAAGCTAAGTAATTGAATTTTTAAGAAAATATTAAAAGAAAAATTTAAAAATGATACAAACAGAAACACGCCTAAAAGTGGCAGATAATAGCGGAGCAAAAGAAGTGTTGTGCATCAGGGTATTGGGCAACAGCGGTCAGCGTTATGCTTCATTGGGCGATACGATTGTAGTTACGGTAAAAGATGCTATGCCAAATGGTGGTGTAAAAAAAGGAACAGTTTCTAAAGCTGTAATTGTAAGAGTAGCTAAAAAATTTAGAAGAAAAGATGGTAGTTATATTTTCTTTGATGATAATGCAGTAGTATTATTGTCGGCTCAAGATGAACCACGTGGTACTCGTATTTTTGGACCAGTGGCTCGTGAGCTTCGTGAAAAATCGTACATGAAAATTGTATCATTGGCACCAGAAGTTTTATAAACAAAGAATTTTAGTACATCGCACAAAGCAAAAAATAAAAAAATGAAATTGCACATTAAAAAAGGAGACACCGTTAAAATAATCAGCGGCGATAGCAAAGGCAAAACAGGCAGAGTGATTGAAGTGATGCCAAAAGAAGGCAGAGCTATTGTAGAAGGCATTAACATGGTTAGTCGTCATACGAAACCAAATGCTCAAAATACAACTGGTGGCATTATTAAAAAAGAAGCACCTATTGCTTTATCAAAATTGATGTTGATGGTTGGTGGCAAAGCTACTCGTGTGGGTAGAAAAATGGAAGGTGAAAAATTAGTTCGCTTCGCAAAAAAAACTGGTGAAATTATTAAGTAATTAAAACAAAACGGATTGATGGCAACTATCATCAATCATAAAAAATAAAAAAGAAAATGAAATATACTCCACGTTTAAAAGAAAAGTATACGAAAGAAGTGATGGCTGCTTTGATGAAAAAGCATGGCTATAAATCAATTATGCAAGTCCCAAAAATCGAGAAAGTTTGCATCAATCAAGGTTTAGGTAAATTTGCTGGTGATAAAAAAATGTTTGAAACGGCTGTGGAAGAAATGAGCATCATCACTGGTCAACGTGCTGTAACTTCTAAATCAAGAAAAGATATTTCTAACTTCAAATTAAGAACAGGAATGCCAATTGGTATTCGTGTAACTTTGAGAGGCGAAAAAATGTATGAGTTTTTGGATAGATTAATTTCAGTTTCATTGCCACGAGTTCGTGATTTTAAAGGTATCAACGATAAAAGTTTTGATGGCAGAGGCAACTACACTTTGGGAGTAACTGAACAAATCATTTTTCCTGAAATTGATATTGATAAAGTAACAAAAATGAATGGAATGGATGTTACGATTGTAACTTCTGCAACCAATGATGAAGAAGCAAAAAGCTTGTTGCAAGAATTGGGAATGCCTTTCAAAAAAGACAACGACAAATAATTTTCAAAAAAGAAACTGAATAAAATAAATAGAAAATGGCAAAAACTTCGATAGTTGCACGTCAACGCAAAAGAGAAAAAATGGTTAAGTTGTATGCTGAACGTAGAAAAACTGCAAAAGCATCAGGCGATTTAGTGGCATTAGATAAAATGCCAAGAAATTCATCAAAAACTCGTTTGCGCAATCGTTGCCAAATAACTGGTCGTCCACGTTCTTATTCTCGATACTTTGGTGTTTGTAGAAATAAACTTCGTGAGTTGGCTTTGAATGGTAAAATACCTGGAATGAGAAAAGCATCTTGGTAAAATTTACAAACTAATTATTAAATAACGAACAACAATTAACATAACATGAATACCGACCCGATTTCAGATTTTTTAACAAGAATACGCAATGCACAAATGGCTCGTCATAGCATTGTTGAAATTCCTGCATCTAATTTAAAAAAGAAAATCACTGAAATTCTTTATCAAAAAGGATACATTTCTAAATACATTTTTCAAGAAACTGAAAATAAACAAGGTGTAATTAAAATTGCATTGAAATATGATGCAGTTACCAAATTGCCTGCTATTCGTGAAATCGAAAGAGAAAGCCGACCAGGTTTGCGCAAATATTCTGGTTCAACAGAAATTAAAAGAGTAAAAGGTGGATTAGGAATTGCGATTGTTTCTACTTCAAAAGGTGTGATGACAGACAAAGAAGCAAAAGCAAATAAGGTAGGTGGCGAAGTATTGTGCCACATTTTCTAAAAGTGATTGTGAAAATAGTTTTACAATTAATCAATAACAATTAACAAAAGTAAAAATGTCAAGAATAGGAAAACAACCCGTTGCCATACCAAAAGGAGTTACTGTCACAGTAGCAGCAAACAACGAGGTTACAGTAAAAGGACCAAAAGGTGAAATCAAACGTAAGGTTGATTCAGATATGGTTATCAAAATCAATGGTGCTGAATTAACTGTTGAACGCCCAACTGAACAAAAACGTCATAAAGCAATGCATGGCTTGTATCGTGCATTGATGGCTAATATGGTGCATGGTGTAACGGAAGGTTATACAGCTAAAATGGAATTAGTGGGTGTGGGTTTTAAAGCTGCAGCAACAGGTCAAAATTTAGATTTGTCAGTTGGTTTTTCACATAATATCATCATTCAATTGCCAAAAGAAATTAAAGTTTCTGCAGTTACAGAGAAAGGTTCTAACCCAATTGTAACGATGGAAAGTTTTGATAAAGAATTGTTAGGTGCCATGGCTGCAAAAATTAGAAGCTTCCGCAAACCAGAGCCTTACAAGGGAAAAGGTATTAAATTCGTTGGCGAACAATTGCGTAGAAAAGCTGGTAAAACTGCTGGTAAATAATTTTAAATAAAAACAATCGTAACTAAAAAATTGAGTTACGGCAAAATATAAAATAGAAAATGAAAGTTAGTCATCACAACACAAGAAGAGAAAAAATAAAATTAAGCAGCCGCTCGAAAGTGGTTGGTACCAAAGAGCGTCCACGTTTGTGCGTATTCCGCAGCAATGCAGGCATTTATGCACAATTGATTGATGATGCTTCAGGCCATACGTTAACTGGTGCTTCATACATGGACAAAAGTTTGAAAGATACCAAAGTTACCAAGAGTGAAATGAGTAAATTGGTAGGCAAAACTATTGCTGAAAAAGCCGTAGCGATGGGAGTGAAAGCGGTAGTATTTGATAGAAACGGATTTTTGTATCATGGTCGTATCAAAGCTTTGGCAGATGGGGCTCGTGAAGCAGGATTGCAATTTTAATTATTAATCAACAAAAGAAATTCAAAATAGAATGTCAGCAAATATTCAACGTGTTAAAACAAGCGAATTAGAATTAAAAGAAAAATTGGTAAACGTAGGTCGTGTTACGAAAGTAACTAAAGGCGGACGTACTTTCACTTTCTCTGCATTAGTTGTAGTTGGCGATGGTAATGGAGTGGTTGGTCATGGTTTGGGAAAAGCTCGTGAAGTAAGCGAAGCTATCACTAAAGCAACGGAAGATGCTAAAAAGAATTTGGTAAAAGTTCCAATTTTACATGGTACTATTCCACATGAACAATTAGGAAAGTTTGGCGCTGGTAAAGTACGGATTGCACCTGCATCTCATGGTACTGGTGTAATTGCTGGTGGTGCTATGAGAGCAGTTTTAGAAAGTGCTGGTATTACAGATGTGTTGGCAAAATCATTGGGTTCATCTAATCCACATAACGTAGTAAAAGCAACTGTGGATGCATTGACTAATTTACGTGATCCATTAACAGTGGCTAACAACAGAGGTATTGGAATGAAAAAAGTGTTCAACGGATAATTTTAAAATTCTAAATTTTAAATTCAACAAAAAAAAATGGCAAAGATTAAAATAACACAAGTGAAAAGCGGCATCGACCGCAGATACGACCAAAAAGCTACTTTAAAAGCTTTAGGCATTACTAAATTACACAAAACTGTCGAGCATGAAGCTACACCGCAAATTTTAGGTATGGTGAAAAAAATTGCTCATTTAGTAACTGTAGAAAACTAATTTTTGAAAACATCATCAAAAAGAAATTAACAAAATGAATTTACATACTTTAAAACCTGCAAAAGGTTCAACTAAAAAAGTAAAACGTATTGGTCGAGGCGAAGGTAGCGGGCATGGTGGAACTTCTACCAGAGGTT
>CAIQHW010000544.1 GCA_903871715.1 uncultured bacterium | reverse complement strand
CGTCCAGGAAAAATTGAAGTCATTCCTTCAAAAGAATATAAAACACAACGCGATTTATCGTTGGCTTATTCGCCTGGTGTGGCAGAACCTTGTAAAGAGATTGAAAAAAATCCCGACGATGTGTATAAATATACTGCCAAAGGCAACTTGGTGGCGGTAATCAGCAATGGTACAGCCGTTTTAGGATTGGGCGATATTGGTGCATTGGCTGGTAAACCAGTGATGGAAGGCAAAGGATTATTATTTAAAATTTTTGCCGACATTGATGTGTTCGATATTGAGTTGAACACCAAAAATGTAGATGAATTTGTGCGCACCGTAAAAATTTTAGAACCCACTTTTGGTGCTGTTAATTTAGAAGATATTAAAGCTCCTGAATGTTTTGAAATTGAAGAGCGATTGAAAAAGGAAATGAACATTCCTATCATGCACGATGACCAGCATGGCACTGCCATTATTTCTTCGGCTGGTTTGTTGAATGCGTTGGAAGTTGTTGGAAAAAAAATTGATGAAGTAAAAATTGTAGTGTTGGGTGCAGGTGCTTCGGCAATTAGTTGCACCAAGTTGTATGTGGCGCTGGGAGCCAAGAAAGAGAACATTGTGATGTTTGATAGCAAAGGTGCTATTACCACTTTGCGAAAGGATTTAGACAAATACAAAGCACAATTTGCTACTTCACGAAAAATAAAATCGGTAGAAGACGCACTGAAAAATGCCGACATGATGCTGGGGCTTTCAAAAGGTAACACCATTACTGGCAAGCATTTGAAGGTGATGGCAAAAAATCCAATCGTGTTTGCATTGGCAAATCCCGACCCCGAAATTGCTTACGAAGAAGCCATCAAATCCCGACCAGATGTGGTGATGGCAACAGGCAGAAGCGATTATCCCAACCAAGTAAATAATGTGTTGGGCTTTCCATTTATTTTTCGTGGCGCATTGGATGTAAGAGCCACAGAAATTAATGAAGCCATGAAATTAGCCGCTGTAAAGGCTTTGGCTGAATTAGCAAAATTGCCAGTGCCCGATATGGTGAATGTAGCTTACAACGAAAAAAATATTTCTTTCGGCAAAACTTACATCATTCCAAAACCTGTTGACCCAAGACTATTGTCAACAGTGGCTCCGGCGGTGGCTCGAGCGGCGATGAAAAGTGGCGTAGCAAAAAATCCAATAAAAGATTTTGCGGCTTATGAAACACAATTGAATGCCCGATTGGGGCAAAACGACCAACTGATGAGGATGATAGCCAACAAAGCCAAACGCAATCCACAACGCATTGTGATGGCTGATGCCGACAATTTTAAAATTCTCCGTGCGGCGCAAATGGTGTTTGATGATGGCATTGCCATTCCAATTTTATTGGGCAACAAACAAAAAATTCATGCGCTGCTAAAAGAAAATAAATTGGAATTGAGCAAGCAAATTCAAATTATTGATTCGATGGAAAATGCTTTTGAAAAGAAACGAAATGAATTTGGTGATTTGTTTTTTGAGAAGCGAAAACGCAAAGGAATCAATTTGTACGAAGCTCGAAAATTGATGAAAGATAAAACCCATTTTGGGGCAATGAT
>CAIQHW010000543.1 GCA_903871715.1 uncultured bacterium | reverse complement strand
CTGCCTTTGTAATTTTAATTTTCGCAAAATCGCCTACACGGCAATAATTATTTGAAGCATCAATCAATACTTCATTGTCCACTTCGGGGCTATCGGCTTCACTTCTACCAATAAAATAGTTGCCTTCTTTTCTGTCAATAATTACTTTTTGAATGGTTCCAACTTTTTGTTTGTTCAATTCCGCGGAAATATTTTGTTGAATTTCCATCAAAGTTGCTGCACGTTGTTCTTTCAATTCTTGTGGTACATCATCTTCCAACTTATGTGCGCCAGTATTTTCTTCATGCGAATACGTGAACACACCCAAGCGATTGAATTTTGTTTGCTCAACAAATTCACACAACTTTTTAAAATCTTCTTCCGTTTCGCCCGGAAAGCCCACCAACATGGTAGTTCGAAGTGTGATGTCAGGAATTACATTTCTAATCGTGTTGATTAATTCAATTGTTTCGGCATTGGTAATTCCTCTTTTCATGCGTTTCAAAACATTATCAGCTGCATGTTGGAATGGAATATCTAAATAGTTGCAAACTTTTTTATTATCACGAATCACAGGCAAAATATCAGTCGGAAAGCCCGTAGGATATGCATAATGTAATCGAATCCACTCAATGCCTTCCACTTCACTTAATGCCTTTAACAACTCCGCCAATTTTCTTTCTTTGTAAATATCTAAGCCATAATATGTGAGTTCTTGTGCAATCAGCATCAATTCTTTCACTCCTGTTTTGGCTAAGTGTTTTGCTTCTTTCACCAATTCTTCAATTGGTCGTGAAACGTGTTTTCCTCTCATCAACGGAATGGCGCAAAACGAACAAGTACGATTGCAACCTTCCGAAATTTTTAAATAAGCATAATGATTGGCAGTGGTTAAATAACGTTCGCCGATTAATTCATGTTTGTAATCTGCGCCTAATTTTTTCAATAAATTCGGTAATTCCATCGTGCCGAAAAATGCATCTACTTCAGGAAATTCTTTTATCAAATCATCTTTATAACGTTCACTCAAACAGCCCGTAACTATTAAATGGTCTATCTTTCCGTCGGTTTTTAAATCGCTGTATTCAATAATCGTGTTGATAGATTCTTGCTTGGCGTTATCAATAAAACCACAAGTGTTGATGATAACTATTTCACTTTCTTTCAGCTTGTTGCTTTCATGTTTTACATCAAAATTGTTGGCTTTGAGTTGCCCCATTATTACTTCGCTATCCACTAAATTTTTTGAGCAACCAAGTGTAATAACGTTGACTTTATTTTTTTTGAGTGATTTTGTTTTCATTTGCTGATGCTTGTTCCAATTGATTTTTGCTGCCGATTTTTAGTTGCAATTTTAAATGTTTTTCGTCACTAATGCACGAATGTTTTTGGATTAACTTTATGGTTGAATTTTAAAAGAAGAAAAATGAGAGCAGTTATTCAACGCGTATCAAAAGCATCAGTAACTATTGATGAAACCTTAAAAGCTAATATTAGTAAAGGTTTGCTGGTATTAATAGGAATTGAAGATGCTGACACAGAAGATGATTTAATTTGGTCGGCAAATAAAATTTGCAACCTTCGAATTTTTAATGATGTAGATGGCAAAATGAATTTGAGTGTGAAAGATGTTGGCGGCGAAATATTGTTAGTAAGTCAGTTTACTTTATTTGCACAAACAAAAGGCAACAACCGACCGAG
>CAIQHW010000542.1 GCA_903871715.1 uncultured bacterium | reverse complement strand
TTTTTCCAAAGCCAGTTTTTGTTTATCATTTTCAGCAAACGGAACAGCTTTTTCTAACCAGTAAACCATTTTCTCCATTGCCGGACCATACATGCCGCCAACTTTCCAAACCTTCTCTACTATTTTACCATTTTCTTTCATGGTTTTGCTGTTCAATCCCCAGCTTGGTGCATTACCTGCCGATGGCATTTTTGAATAAAAACCTTCCACTTCTTTTAGTGAAACACCTTCATAAAAATTGTTGCATGATGCTTTGATATTATCAATGCCCGGACGTAAGTCAACGCATTTAGGGTCAACATTTTTATCGAAAATTAATGGCTTGATTTTATTTTTAAAATCACTCATCAATTTTAAAAATTGTGGCGACTTATTTCGCTCTTCTGTATTTCTAAACTTTTGCCAAAATTCATCATGTGGTGAAAGAATTGGAAAACCTGATGCAGAACTATTGTCAATCAAACTTGAAAAATATTCCCAACTACATTCTGGAATAAATTTATCATTGCCATAATGGTGATGATTGCCATTACTGAACCAGAAACGTCCGCAATAGTCATGGAATTTTTTCCAGTCTTCACTGTTTTTGTCTCCATTATATGTGCTGTAAATATTCTCTAAAGTTTTACGCAGCAAAATGCCGTTTTTATCTTTTTGGTCATAAATCATATCACGACCACTCAACGCTGCTTCGTATAAATAATAAGCCAGTGTTTTTTGTTGTAAACTCAATTCATTAAAACCCGGAATCTGATAACGCAATAATTGCAAGTCGGCAAATTCTTCAGCACCTACTTCAAATTTTTCGTCGGTTTTTACAGCTTCTTTGGTTTCGGTTTTAGGTTGATTGTTACACGAAGGCAACGCAAATGTTGAGGCAGCTAATGCTACAGCAATTGACATTCTTTTTATCATTTTTTAAAATTGTTTTAGAGATGCGAAAGTAAAGGTTTTTAAATAAAAAAAGCGAACCAAAATTTGATTCGCTTCTTTTGAAAATTTTATTTTGAATTATTCTTGATGCTCTACAACCAAACAACCTGCGGTTTCCATAATTTTCTTTGCTTTTGATTCTTTTATTTCAAATGTATATTCTTTGCCCGCCACCACAATTTTCAAAGCCACAATTGGCGATTCGGATAATGCTACCATTTTTGATTTTTTGATATAGAAAATTGGAGAATAAGAAGTTAAAATAGAAGAACCAGAAACTTGAGCTGTTGGTGCAACATCTTCTTGCACAGCCAATTTAATCATTTTTCCATTTTCCAATTTAATAAAAGAAGTATCAGCAGTTGAAAGTTTAGCCAAATTATCACCGTAATCCACTAATAAAAAATTGAAATAAAATTTACCAGCATTATCGCCAATTTGAATTTTGTTGTACGAAACCCCCATCCCGAATGTGGAGTATCGAATATGATTGCCCGAAAATTTATCAACCTTGTCATAATCAAATTTGCATTTATCGCCAGCGTTGACAAAAAGTGTCGCAGTAAAAATGAACAATACTGGTAAAAGAAAAAGTCGTTTCATGATGTTTAGGCTTTTATTTTTTTGAAAAATTATTCTGCTAAAATAAAAAAAGCGAACCAAATTATGATTCTCTTTTTTTATTTTTATTTTAGTGATTATTTTACCACTTTAAAAGTTTTCTTTCGTTTTTGTGTATTGTTGGTTAACACCGCTACATACATACCACTCGGCAACATACCCAAATTTAAATCTTTAATTTCCTGACTACCGCCACCTAAATCAAAATCGCCTAATGATTTTACCATTTGTCCTGAAACATTAAATACTTCAATCGTGTAGCTATTATTGCTCCAAGATGATGGTGT
>CAIQHW010000541.1 GCA_903871715.1 uncultured bacterium | reverse complement strand
TAACTTGCTTCAACTGAGCTTGAAGACTTCCACAAATACTTTTGATTTGCTTTTTTTTGAAAGAATTTTAACAAAAAACAGAATGACAATTGAAAATATTTTTGGCGATTATCAGTTGAATAAATTCAACGAAAACGAATCGGACCGATTGATTATTCATGCCATCAAAAAATAAAATTTGCTGTGAAAGAAATCCTTAAAAATATTGACTATGCTTTGTTTCAGCTCATCAACCAACAAATGAATGTGTCAGCTTTAGACTCGTTTTTTTTGATGATTCGCAATCCAGATAATTTGCGCTGGTTTTACTTTTTTTTGGCGTTAGTTTTCCTTTTTCGATTTCGATTAAAAGGGTTGTGGTTGGTGCTATCATTAGCTGCCACCATGGGTTTGAGTGATTTAATAAGCAGCCATTTTTTCAAGCCCTACTTTCATCGCCTGCGCCCATGCACCGATGAAATTTGGAAAGGTAAAATTATTGACTTGGTTGGAGGCAGCCATGGATACAGCTTTACGAGCAGTCATGCTGCCAACAACATGAGCGTTTGTTTATTTTTAGCGTTATTATTTTTGCCACATTTCAAACGCTGGACCTATTTGTTTTTAATCGTTCCACTTTTTGTGGGCTATGCGCAAATTTATGTAGGCTTGCATTATCCTATTGATGTTGTTTGCGGATGGGCTACTGGCGCGGCTAGTGCACTGTTGATGTATTTTTTGTACAAAAAATATTTGCCAAAATCGCAACAAATTCAAAGTGCTTGATGGTGGATTATTTTTTTAGCCACCGTTTAAAACTGGCTCTGCAAGTGCTTCACAAAGTTTTGTAACTTTGCAAAATTATTTTCACTGAAACATTTTTGCCATGACATTTCCACCACTTTCGGGCATCAGAATTAATGATATTCTTACCATCACTTTCACTTTGTTTGCTATCATTGATGTGATTGGTTCGGTGCCAATTGTTATCAATATCAAAAAACAGCATCCTGAGTTTAACCCAATGGGAACAACTGTTTTCGCAGGTTCGCTGATGATTATTTTTTTGTTTGTAGGCGAACAATTACTTAATATTATTGGCATCGATTTGCATTCATTTGCTTTGGCTGGTTCGTTTGTAGTTTTTATTTTGGGTTTAGAATTAATTTCGGGACGCAATTTTTTTAAATCGGAAAAAGATGTGGGAAGTGCCGGAAGCCTTGTGCCGCTTGCATTTCCAGTGTTAGCAGGCTCAGGTACTTTAACCACCATTCTTTCGCTGAAAGCAGTTTACAGCATTTACAACATTCTCATCGCCATCGTTATCAATTTGTTGGTGATGTTTGTTGTTTTAAAATCGGTAGATTGGATTGAGCGCAAATTGGGCAAGGCTGGTATTTTGGTTTTAAAAAAATTCTTTGGTGTAATTTTAATTGCCATTGCCATCAAAATTTTTGAATCAAATTTTTTTAAAGGGGGCTTGTAAATACTTACCAGCATTTAGTTTGCAGGGTTTAGTAAATTTCAATTAACACTTCATTATTCTTTGCGCAGCAATAATTACTATTGCAATCCGTTTTTTATCAAACAATTTTACTTAAAAATTTTATGAACCAAATTCAAATTTTGTGGGCTGATGATGAAATAGATATGTTGAAATCGCACTTGCTTTTTTTAAAAGAAAAAGG
>CAIQHW010000540.1 GCA_903871715.1 uncultured bacterium | reverse complement strand
TTATTTTTTAACTCCACGATTGCGATGTAATTAGGATTACCTTGTTTTACGTATGTTTGAATAAAATCATCTTTGAGCCATTCTTTTTGATATTGATTTGACACAATAATCGTTTGACTATCCATACCTTTACAAACTTGTATTAATGCAGGGATACCTAATTTTTTAGCAGCAAAAAAACGATGATGACCATCAATGATTTCATTTTTTTCATTGACACTAATTGCTTTGTTAGGTAGGAATCCGTTTTTCTTCATACTTTCCATTAAATTCTTTACATGACTTTCTTTAGTCATTCTTTGTAAAGAATTGATTTTGTATTTGTCGTAATTGGTTGTACGAAAAATACTTGACACTTGTTTGTCTTGATTTAAATTTGACATTTTTTAAATTTTTTTTTGGTTAAAAATAAAATAGTACAACAAAGGTAAATCAGTTTTATGATATAACAAAATAATTTTAAATAAAATATATTTCTTTATCAACAATTTATCCACACGGAGGGAAGGTTCGGGATCCCTGAAATAGTCTGTTGGCAAATGTCCCGTTTATTATATAAAAAACTGGACAAGTGTAATACGAATGTGTCCACCTGTGCTGCGCTGGTCCAAGTTTGTTGGCAAGATGTATTACGAAGTTCTTCCACGCAGCAGGATGTGGGAGTTTGCTGGCAATCTTGTTCACTAATTTGTTCTGTTCACGGTCCGTGAACAAGAGTAATACGTGAACATGCCAGTAAACATAGGTACCTGTGCATAATCCTGAGGATTTTATAATGCAAAAAAAAGACCCCCGTAGAAACGGAGGTCGAACTGAAAGGATTGTAATACCCTACCAATTAACCATCTTTATTGACAAGCCAATTCCCAAGATTGTAGATTGTCAACAATTTCTTCGGTAAGCTTTAATTCATTTACAATAAACTTACCTAAAGCTTTTTGAATTTTAGGTTCTCTTAAATCCCTACCACCAATTTCATTTACAACATATGAGGTATCCATACCTAATACTCGTGAACAAAATTTTGAGTCTTGTCCTAACCAGAAAGTTTTCGTACCCTTTTTAGTGGTAATGTGTAGATACCAGTTGTGGCAAAATACTCCTTCTTCAAAAGTTACATGAATGTTTTTCATAATTGTTTAATTGTCTGCGTAATAAAATAATTGAATAAGCTTTGTAAGCTCTTTAATTGTTTTCTTGAGGTTCTCATCCGAGTTACCCCATTGATGCCAATTTCCATCGGAATCAACATAGAACTTCGTTGTTGTTGTGTCGGGTAATACAAAAGTCCCTTCGATTGTCTTATCGGTGTGGAACTTCATATCCGTTTTAATTCTTTGTGACATAATGTGTGTGTGTTTTTAGAGTATGAAGGTAAATCATTTAATTGGTATTACAAACTTTTTTTTAATAAATATTTTCCTGCGGCGCATGCACAGAGTTTGTTGGCAAGATGTAATACCCGTGGGACGAGATCATTCCAGAAATGTTTAGTGGCAACTGCCAACAAAGTTTCTAAATGCACAGTGCTTGGTCGGACGTGGACATAAAAAACCCCCGTATTTCTACGAGGGTTCAACCTATCCTATATACAACCTTACCTTAATATTTAGCAACGTGTTTTCCTCTATGTGACCCATATTTCTTTTCAAATTTCATAATGGCTTCACGAGGAGTATGTATCCAATACGTTTCTTCATTCCCTTTTTTATTCCAAATGTAAATCACAAGACCATCTTGGTGAAAGTGCATAATTGGTAGTTCTTTTTTCATATCATATATTTTTTAATCTTCATCAACCATATCATATTTCCAATCCACCTTACCCATAATCTTTTC
>CAIQHW010000539.1 GCA_903871715.1 uncultured bacterium | reverse complement strand
TCCTTTGATGAAAGCCGCACTAGACAAGACTTCCATGATTCCGCTATCAACTTCTGTTTTTATTTTTCGATACTGACTTTGCAAATCAACCATTTGAATGGGCTTCATAAAATTTGATGTTTTTATTTTGTTGTTGTTAATTTTTAGAACTGAAAAGAAGATGAATTATTGTTTGCTGATTGAATTTTTGAAAATAAATTTTCTGAAAAAATCAAAATCAATACAAAGGTTTGCCTTGATAATAATTCAAGATTTTGATTTTAAATAAATAATCAAACTTGGCGTTTGCCAAGTCAGATAAGGATTTGGCGGCATTATTTTTCGATGTGGTGTAATCGAAATTGTTGATGACACCAGCTTCATATTTTTTTGTGTTGGCATCAAAAGCCGTTTGTGTGGCTAAAGCCGCCGCTTTTGTGGCTTCCAATTTTGAAGCTGCTCCTTTTACATTTAAAATGGCATTTGCCACATCTTGTTGCAATTGTTTTTCGGCAATTTCCAAATTTAATTTTGCATTCAAATATTGAATAGCACTGCGTTTGTAAGCACTTCTATTTTGAAAGCCATTATTGATAGGGATACTTAAATCGAAACCAAAAGAGCGACCATAATTCTGATTAACTTGGTCATTGAAATTAATTTTTGAAAGCTGTACATAATTTCCATTTACAATACCATAATTGTAGGATGCACTGGAATAGCTGGTTCGCAGCGTTCCAAACAAACTTAAAGTAGGAAATAATATACCCCGATTGTATTTTACATTTCTATCCGCCGAACGAACTCTCCATTGGCTACTTAATATGGCAGGTTGGCTACTATGCGATGTTTGGTAAGTATTTTCAAATCCTAAATCAACATTTGCTTGATTCAAATTTTGAGGAACAATGGTATCAATTTGGATGGTTTGATTAACATCCAAACTCAACCATTTTTTCAAATTTAAAATGGCGACATCATAATTGTTTTGAGCATTTACAATGTTCAATTTATCGTTTGCCAGTGTGGCTTCTACGTCTTTAATGCTAATTTCAGCAGCAGCGCCAGCATCAATTAATTTTTGTGTTTGCGATACTTGTTGTTCAGTAATTTCTTTTTGGCGTTGCATAATTTTCAATTGCTCCAAAGCATTTAAAATACTCAAATAATAAGCAGCCACATTTAGTGCAATATCATTTTCCATCTTGGCTTCATCATATTTTGCAGCATGCAAATCTGATTCGGTTTGTTTTAGCATTTGATACTTTGTAAGCCCTGCAAACACTGGCAAATTGCTACTTATAGAAAATGAATTAGACGAAACTTCTGCATTATTTTGATAAGCATTGGTAGTAACATTTAATGAGCGACCATAGCTAAAATATTGTGTGGCATCACCACTTAAATTGGGCAAATAAGAAAGCTTTGCTTGCGCATTATTTACTTGAACTGTTTGTGTAGAAAGTTTGCTTTGCTTTAATTGCAAATTATGCTCAATCGCATATTGGATGCAGTGTTGCAAGTTCCAAACATCTTGACTAAAACCTTTATCAAGACCCAAAAAAAAGATTAAAACTGAAAGTGAAAAATATTTTTTCATCGGCATAAATGTTCTTTTACAAAAGTAATTCTAACCATTAGACCACCTAACTTTTTAACTAAAAACAATTCACGAAAACAAACATGTTGTCCATTAAAATTGTCCAATAAAAATTAAAAATTCTGTTTCCAAATTTTTCCATTCAACACCATTTTATCAATCACAGGTTTTCCAAACGAATAAGGAATAACGGCATAGCTGCTGATTTTTTGGGTGATAAATAAATTGGCTGTTTTCCCAAATGCAATTGTTCCCAATTCATTTTCTAATTGCAATGCATGTGCAGCATTGATGGTAGCGGCATTGATGGCTTCTTGCGGCAACATTTTCATTTGTGTGCAAGCCAAACTTATCACCAAATTCATATTGCCCGACGGGCTACTACCTGGATTAAAATCTGTTGCCAAAGCCACTGGCAAACCAGCATCTATTATTTTTCGAGCAGGTTGATAAGGTAAATTTAAAAAGAACGCAGCTGATGGAAGCATTACAGGCATTGTGTTTGAGCCTTGCAACGATTTTATTTCTTCTTCACCAACACATTCTAAATGGTCAACCGAAATGGCTTTTTGTTTTACACCAATTTGCACACCACCCGAATGATGCAATTGATTAGCATGAATCTTGGGCGGCAAACCATAATGCCAAGCGGCTTCCAGCAATTCATTAGTTTCGTCAACACTAAAAAATCCTTGCTCACAAAACACATCCATATATTCAGCTAATTTTTCTTTAGCCACTGCAGGTAACAATTCATGGATGATAAAATCTAAATAACCACGATGATTGTTTTTAAATTCTGTTGGATAAGCATGAGCCGCCAACAATGTGGCTTTTACAGCAATAGGCGATTTTTCTTTTAGTCGCTTTATGACACGAAGCATTTTTAATTCGCTTTCAAACGTAAGCCCATAGCCACTTTTAATCTCAACAGCCACAGTGCCCATGTCAATCACATCCATCAATCGCTGCCAAGCGCTATCAAACAATTCTTGCTCCGATGCGGCTTGTAATTTTTTTGCCGAGTTTAAAATTCCACCTCCACGTTTTGCAATTTCTTCATAGCTCAATCCTTCAATTCGATTCACAAATTCTTCTTCTCTTGTGGCTGCAAACACCAAGTGGGTGTGGCTATCCACCCAACCTGGTCCAACCACACAATCGGTGGCATCTATAATTTCATTCGCATTTTTTTCGGCTTCATTTATTTCATTCATGCTGCCAAAAGAAATTATTTTTCCATCATCACAAAACACAAAAGCATTTTCTATCATTGGCAAATCCTTCATGGCTTTGCCTTTTACAACTTCGTTGTTTTTTTTTGTTTGAATTAACTGATGTATATTTTTGATGAGCAACCGCATTTTTTGAAAATAGTTTGTTGCAAATTAAGGAAAGATTT
>CAIQHW010000538.1 GCA_903871715.1 uncultured bacterium | reverse complement strand
TGATGTTTTGAAGATGTAGCCTATCTATATCTACAATACTTTCTGCGGCATGCAGTTCTAAATTGATTTTTCCACCTTTGTTATAAATCATCAATTTTAATTTTTCCGTTGCATCTTTTATTATCAAATGCACATCATAAGGCTCAATGTTTAAATTTATTTTTTGCTTACCCAATTTTGCCATTTGCAACACTCGTTCTACTTGATTTTTTAGACGGTTAGCTTCATCTTGAATGATGGTTACATAACTCATCAATCGTTCAGGATTATTCACAATATTGGGTTGCAGCAATACATCAGTTGAAATGGCAATAGTAGAAAGCGGTGTTTTAAATTCATGCGTCATGTTGTTGATGAAATCAGTTTGAATATCACTCAACCTGCGCTGCTTCAGAATTACAAAGATGGCGTAGCTGAAAAATAAAACTACTAAAATCAAAACGATGGTACTGAATAACCAAAACCCCATTTGCTCAAACATGAAAGTTTTTTTGGTAGGAAAACGTACCAAGAAATAATATTCATCTTTGTTGATCTTCGGAAACACAGCACTCATAGGCTTTTTGGGCAATAATGTTTGTTGAAAGGCTGCTTTTATTTCATCAAAATTTACGTAATTACCATAAATAACATTGTTGGTATTGCAATCATAAATGCCATATTCAAAATCCATATCTAAATGGTGCATTTCAAACTGGCGTTTCAATAAAGTTTCTAAAATGTTGGGCGTAATTTTTTCATTGATAGTTACCACATACATATTGTCGGGCAACTGTTTGATGGGTTCAACAATTTGTGTGGTATCGCCGCCAAAAGTTGTTACTTGATTTACCACTTTCATCAAAGCCATTTGCACGTTGTTATTAAACTCTCGTTCTTTTAAATCCAAGGCATTTTGTACCCAATACAATTGTATGGCCAATAATCCTACAACGACTATGGAACCAAATAATACAACTATGCGAATGGTGCGGCTTTTCATCGGTTGCTAAAATAGTTCAGTAAATGCGTAGCGGCGAAAATATTTTTTCAAATCAATTGTAAATTGGAGTGAATAGGTTGTTAATAGCTTTGAAATTATTGCAAATACCTATTTTTACCGCACCAAACTCACATCACCTTTTTTGATTTGTAGTTGATTAGTTGCATTGCGCCATTCGATGCAATAAATGTATGTTTCAATAGGTTGTGGTTTGCCATTGAAAGTGCCATCCCAAGCGGTGTGATAATCGGTGGTTTGAAACACTTGTTGCCCCCAACGATTAAAGATTTTGAAACTGTAATCTTGGGGTTGCAAATCACAGGCATAAATAGGTTTGATGCTTTCATCTAGGTTATCGTTATTGGGTGAAAAAGCATTCGGCATCAGCATTTTACAATCGCAATCTAACACCACAATACGGATAGAATCAACAATGGTTTTGCAAGGCGGAGCGGTAATGGTTATTTTGTATAATCCACTGGCAGTAATCGTTTTAATAGGATTGGTGCTTAAATCATTCCATTGATATTGCGCATTTGTAGCAGCAATAGTAGCATTGATAACCACTTCATTGCCGATACAAAAGGAAGTATCGCTACTCAAATAAACCACAGGTACAGGCGTAACCGTTAAAACGGTAGATATAATGCTATCACAACCAAAATGATTCATCAAAGTATCGTTGTAAGTACCAGCCTTATTAACTACTTGCCCATTGGGAAGGGTATAAGTTTCGATGCTGCAAATGCTATGATGATTGGTTAATAGATTAGTTGGTTTAATGGTTAAGGCTGTGGTAATAATACTATCGCAACCAACCGCATTTGTTATGGT
>CAIQHW010000537.1 GCA_903871715.1 uncultured bacterium | reverse complement strand
GGGCATTGGTTTTCGATTGATTTGGAAATAGAAGTTTCGGAAAATAAAAGCCTGAATGACGATTTGCAAAACACTTTCAATTATGAAATTGCTTATCGAATTTGTGTAGATGAAATGAAGCGAACACAAAAGTTGTTAGAAACTGTGGCGCAAAATATTTTAACTAAAATTCTGTCAAGCGATGCTGTAATGTCTGCTACCATCAAGCTGTTTAAACATTCGCCACACAAAATGCCTGATGTAAAAAAAGTTGGTATCTCTATTTCAAAAACCAATGAATAACTTTATTTTTCTTTAAAAATGTTGAAGTATTACGCCGTTTACAAACCGTTTCAAATGCTTTGCCAATTTAGCACAGAAGGTGAAAAAAAAACTTTGGCTGATTTAGATTTTCAATTTCAAAAAGATATTTATCCAGTTGGGCGATTAGATTTTGATAGCGAAGGTTTGTTGATATTAACCAACGATAAAAAGTTGAATCATGCTTTGTTAAACCCATTGCAAAAACATGAACGTGAATATTGGGTACAAGTGGAGGGCTTGCCCGACAAGGCTTTCATTCATAAAATTGAAAATGGGGTGGGGATAAATGTGGATGGCAAAATGTATAAAACGCTGCATTGTAAATGCAAATTATTGGATGAAAATGAAGTGCAAAAAATTCCGCCACGAAATCCTCCCATTCGATTTAGAAAAAATGTAGCAGACACTTGGATTAGTTTGATTTTGTATGAAGGAAAAAACCGACAAGTGCGTAAAATGACCGCTGCTTGCGACTTTCCAACACTTCGATTGATAAGAGTGCGCATTGAAAAATTAGAATTTCCAGAATTAATACCAAATGAAATTGTAGAATTTGAGCAGAAAGATTTTTTGCAATTGCTACATTTGTAATTCAATTATGCAGGTTCATTTCGGATTAGAAAACTTACCAAAATTTAAAAATGCGGTTATCACCATTGGCACTTTTGATGGCGTGCATGCGGCGCATCAAAAAATATTAAACAGGCTGAATGCCTTAGCTGTAGCGGTGGATGGCGAAAGTGTGTTGATTACTTTTCATCCACATCCGAAGCATGTGTTGCAAAGCAATCAAAGCGATTTGAAATTATTAAGCACCCCCGAAGAAAAAATTGAATTGCTGAAACGTAGCAATATTGCTCATTTGGTGGTGATTCCGTTTACCGAAAATTTTTCAAAACAATCGGCGGATGATTATGTAGAGAAATTTTTGGTTGGGAAATTTCACCCTAAAAAAATTGTGGTGGGCTTTAATCATCATTTTGGTAACAACCGCAAAGGCAATGTGGCTATACTTTTGCAGGCTGGTGAACAATTTGGATTTGATGTGATTGAGTTGGAAAAACAGATGGAAGATGAAATAACTATCAGCTCCACTTCGATTAGAAACGAATTGCAAAATGGAAATGTGGCGGCAGCAAATAAATTGTTGGGGTACGAATATTTGTTGATGGGAAAAGTGGTGGAAGGGAAAAAATTGGGTCGCACAATTAGTTTTCCAACAGCAAACATTGAACCGTTGATGAGCGAAAAATTAATTCCTGTGGATGGTGTGTATGTGGTGCAAATGCTTGTTGGTGGCGAATTGCATCAAGGCATGATGAATATTGGCAATCGCCCAACTGTGGATGGGACACATCGAACAATTGAGGTAAATGTGTTTGAGTTTGATAAAAATATTTATGGACAAATGGTGCAAATATTTTTTCATCAGCGCATTCGAGCCGAAAAAAAATTTGGTGGATTAGATGATTTGAAAAAGCAATTATTGATGGATAAGGCTTTTGCAAATAATTTTTTTCAAAAAAAATTGCACCATGCAAATTGATATCATAACTGTAGTGCCCGATTTATTGCAATCGCCGTTTCAACATTCTATTATGAAACGTGCGGCTGATAAGGGTTTGCTGCAAGTGAATGTGATTAATTTGCGCAATTATGGCTTGGGAAATTATAAACAAGTGGATGATTATGCGTTTGGTGGTGAAGCTGGAATGGTGATGATGATTGAGCCGATAGCCGCTTGTATCAACGATTTGAAGGCGCAACGAAATTATGATGAGGTAATTTTTTTAACGCCTGATGGAAATACTTTTAACCAAAAAATGGCGAATCAACTGTCGCTGAAAGAAAATTTGATTGTGCTTTGTGGGCATTATAAAGGCATTGATGAAAGGCTTCGCCAACATTTTGTAACCATGGAAATTTCGATTGGCGATTATGTGTTGAGCGGCGGCGAACTGGCTGCTGCTGTAGTGGTTGATGCTATTGGCAGATTAATTCCTGGTGTGTTGAATGATGAAAGTTCGGCTTTGATGGATTCGTTTCAGGATGATTTATTATCGCACCCAGTTTATACAAGACCGGCAGATTATAACGGCTGGAAAGTTCCAGCAGAGCTACTTTCGGGCAATCCAAAAATTATTCAACAATGGAAAGAGGAGCAATCGCTGAAACGAACGGAGGAGCGAAGACCAGATTTGTTGCAATGATTTTTCAAATTTTTTGGCACAATTAATGTTTCTGTAAATGGCAAATCTTTTTTTAGTTTTACACCGTAAGTAAAAATTCAAAAATAAATTAAGCATGAATAAAAAAATCTTTCTTGTAGTTGCATTATTAGCTTCAACTGCTTTTTTGTTGCACCTTTCAGCCTTCAACAAAAAAAACTTAGTGTTGTTTACCTCACCCATTAATGGTGAAAAAGCACCAAACTTAATTTATAAAAACCCTGAGGATAAAGTGATGGCTTTAAGTGAATTAAAAGGGAAAATGGTGCTGGTAGATTTTTGGGCAAGTTGGTGTGGACCATGCAGAATGACCAATCCTTACATAGTTCAGATTTACAATAAATACCACAACAAGAATTTTAAAAATGGTAAAGGCTTTGAAGTTTTCAGCGTTTCATTAGATCAAGATAAAGCTAAATGGATAGCAGCAATAAAAAATGATGGCTTGGTTTGGCCATATCATGTAAGCGATTTGGGTGGCTGGAATAGCGCAGCGGCAAGGGCTTACGGTGTTAATTCCATTCCTCATGGGTTTTTAATTGATGGTAATGGTGTAATTATTGGTGCAAATGTTCATCCCGACGAAATTGTAAAATTGTTGGATGACAATTTAAAATAAAAAAATCCGCTGGTCAACCACTAACCAACGGACTCTAAAAGTTTCCTTTTAAATTATAACCTCGATACAAAAATACAGCATCAATAAGGCTTTCAGAGTAAGTGTGAGTCTGTAAATTTTTACGTGAAAAATCGTATTGACTGAATCAACAGAAGTATTTTCAATTTCAAACCTGCTATTTGAAATTGATGCATCAATCCATCACTCTTACTTTCACTTTATAAGAGCCTGAATTGGAAGCATTAAAAACTGTTTCATAAATGGCTAAATATAAAATGCCCGAAGTAGCTACCTTGCCTCGAAAATTACTACCAGCTTTAGTCTGTTGACCAGTTTCGCCAATTTTAAAAACTACATTACCGTAAGTGGGCGCATTGGTGCCGCCATCGCTAGGTGCTGGTGCGCCGTTTACACCACCATCAGGCGCATACGAATTGTTGGAAAGGCTTGATAGCACTACTTTTCCGTTGGCTGAAATCACAATTGTTTTTCCAGCTTTTACATTTATGCCCGTGTTTAAATAACCGCCGTCGGCATTGCCCGAAATATTTTTGTTGGCATTCAAAATAAATGTTTTTGCCGAACCTTCATCAGGCATTTCGCTTGCTACATCAATGCTCACAATGTTTTTGCGTTGTAAATCAATATTGCCATATTCAGTTTCTAACTGAATATTTCCTGAAAAATTGCACACACCTTCTATGGAATAATTGTCATCAAATTTTACCACATCATCCATTGGCACTTTTTCATCAATGTTGTAATAAGTAATTAATTGCTGCAAAGCCGCTTCCACACTATATTCTTCGCTTGGTGCTGGTGTATAACTATCTTGGTTCATGTATTCCTTAATCGCCGAAATTGCGCCAGGCTCTTGCTGCACCAGACTTTCAAAGGCAGCTTTTTGAATTTCGGGTTTTAAGTTGTATAATTTGTCAATCAATTTTGTAACCGATTCTTTATCCATTTCGGGATTATAAATTCCGATTTTCACATTGTTTATGCTGCTGATAGGAAATGCCAGAGGACCGTAGGATGTACTCACAATCAACGTTCTAATCGATGATGTGCCTGAAATCAAATCCCCATTTCGCATATGAACTGTGAAAGTTACTTTTTCTTTTTTGGCAGATTTTTGTGCAAAAGAAAAAAAAGTACTGATGAATAAAATGAAACAGAAAAATATTTTTTTCATGAAAAATTTGATTGAAACTTTGAACAGCAAAGTTGGTGAATTATTTGTGAAACAGAATATTTCTTACCATTCAAAATTAAAGCGGCAATTTAATATCGTAAGTTTTGTGCTTCATGTTTTTCAAGAACGGCTTACGCAGCCAAGGGTTCAGCATTTTTAGCATTTTATAGTTTGTTCCATTTTCTATGGCAAATTGTGCCAAATCAGGAATGGAATTCGAAACCGAAATCACCCGAAATTGATAAGGTGGATAAAAATCATTTTCAGTTAAATTAAATCCATAGCGCATCGGGTGGCTATAAATTTCTTTGATGGCTAAAATTCTAAAAACATAGCGCATCGTTTCATCGGGCAACAACAAATCGTAGTAGTTGTTTTGATGTTGTTGCTCCATAAATTTTTCAGCACCCGCGATTCCGCAATTGTAGGCAGCTGCTGCTAATGTCCAATTTCCTAATTCATTTTTTGAATTGGTTAAATAGCTGCAAGCCGCTTGGGTGGCTTTTTCCACGTTATATCGCTCATCAATTTCTTCGTTAATTTCCAAGCCATATTTTCTGCCAGTTTCTTCCATAAATTGCCAAAAGCCAGCAGCCCCAGCTCGTGAAACCACTTGCTGCAAACCACTTTCAGCCATGCATAAATATTTAAAATCGGGTGGCACACCATTTTGTTTTAAGATAGATTCTATTTGTGGAAACCAACGTGTGGTTTGTTTCATGTTCAACATTGATGAGCCTTGCAAATAAGTGTTGATGATTAATTCTTTATCGAATCTTTCTCGGATGTCGGGCAAAGCAAGTGGCACATTTTCATCGGCAAAGGAAATTTGTTTTGGAAAAATAGGAGGGTGAATTTGCAAATAATTTATCGAATCTTCTATGGCAGTAGATGGTTGAAAAATCAACACTGGCACACGATTCACAAATGCTGAAACCACGGTACCAACAAACACTAAAATTGTAGCAGACGCCGCAAAAAATATTTTTTTGGAAATTAAGAGATGCTTTTTCATACAATAATTGACAGGAAAAATGAAAATGGTTTTAATTTACGCTCCACTAAATTGCCTCAAAAATCTTACATCATTTTCGCTGAATAATCGCAAATCGTTGATTTGATATTTCAGCATCGTCAAGCGTTCTATTCCCATTCCAAAAGCAAAGCCCGAATATTTTTCAGCATCAATTTTGCAATTGGTCAATACATTTGGATGCACCATTCCACAACCTAAAATTTCTACCCAGCCACTTTGTTTGCAAACGCTGCAACCGCTTCCACCGCAGATTTGACAATCAATATCCATTTCGGCAGAAGGCTCGGTGAATGGAAAATAGCTTGGGCGAAAACGTACTTTTACATGGTCGCCAAAAAATCTTTTCACGAAATAATAAAGCGTTTGTTTCAAATCAACAAACGAAACTTTTTCGGCAATGTATAATCCTTCCACTTGATGAAAGTAGCAATGGGCACGAGCTGAAATGGTTTCATTTCTATAAACTCTGCCTGGCATGATGCTGCGAATTGGTGGTTGTGTATGTTCCATCAAGCGAACCTGTACGCTGCTGGTATGTGTACGCAACATCCAATCTGGATTTTGATTGACGAAAAATGTATCCTGCATATCACGTGCAGGATGGTCGGCTGGTAAATTCAATGCGGAGAAATTATGCCAATCATCTTCAATTTCTTGTGCCTCCGAAACATCAAAACCAATCTCACCAAAAATGTCGATAATTTTATTTTGAACAATTGAAATTGGATGACGACTTCCTTCAAAATTCTCAACAGGCAAACTCAAATCTGGTTTTGTTTGCGCTGATGATTTTTCTTCTTTCAAAGTTTTGAATTCTTCAAACTTGGCTTCTGCCAACTGTTTCAAGTCGTTCATCAACACACCGAAATCTTTTTTGTGTTCGTTCGGAATGTTTTTTATTTCGCCGTATAAATCTTTCAAAATGTTTTTTGCGCCCAGAAAGCGAATGCGAAATTTTTCCAACTCTTCACTTGAATTGGCTCTAAATTCAAATACTTCGCTTTTTAATTTTTCGATTATTTCTTTTTGTGCTTGCATAATTAGAAGGCAAAGATAAAAGATAATGACTATTGAAAAGCTTTAGGAATTTGTTTTTCTAAAACAGAAATT
>CAIQHW010000536.1 GCA_903871715.1 uncultured bacterium | reverse complement strand
TTTTTTAATAGCTTTGGTATATTTCAATTGTTCTTCGTTTAATTCAGAGCTTTCTAACAAACCACTCAAACCCATTATAGCATTCATAGGTGTTCTTATCTCGTGGCTCATGTTGGCTAAAAACAATTGCTTGGCTTTTGCCATTTCTTCCGCATGATTTTTATCATCAATAAGCAATTGCTCATTTTTTTTCTGCTCTGTTATATCTGAGTATTTCCACAATGTGCCAATGAAATCATCATTCAAATTCATTGAAATAAAATCAATGGAAAAAACTCTTCCGTCTTTTAGATTAAATACTTTTCCATAAACAGGTTCTTTCTTAATTAATGATGCGTTTAAAAAATTGATGAATTCGTCTTCTTCTTCAAACAATGATTTTGCGCTATGTGCAGCCGTTTCGCAATCGAACCCAATTAATTTTTCTGGTTCCATATCAATACCAAACATGATGCAGAAATTTTTATTGGTTCTTACTATTTTACGTTGTGCATCTTCTACAAGAATGCCACCATGGAGGCTTTCTAACACAACCTCAACTCTCTTGTTTCTTACTCTCATTTCCTCCTGCAATTCAATCAATTCAGTTTCATCTTGTGCATCAACAAAAAAATGGGTGATTTCACCATAGTCATTCTTAATTGAATCACCTGTGACACGGGCATAAAAACGCTTATGATTTTTTTTAAAATGCGGAAGAATGGCTGAGAATTTTTTACCACCTTTTGCTATACCCTTAAGATTTTCTATTTCTTTTTGTTCAATTTCAGGCACTAAAAAAACTTGTTCTGCTTTTTTGCCTAATAAATCATCCAATTTGTAACCAGTAAAATTCAAGAAACTTTCATTAGCCCAAATAATATTCTGATTAATGTCAGTAGCTATTTTAAAACCTACACTTTGTTTCATGATTTTCAGAAACAGCAGATTCATTTTTTCTGTCTCTGTTAAATCACCAGATTGCCTACAATACACAAATAAAAAATCGGTTTCAGGAAATTGAAAAAAGTTAAGAATAAACTCTTCTTTTTTTTCAGTCAAAACAGAATGATGAAAAAATCCATCAAATGATTTATCGCGGCGATACAATAATTTTAAGTATTGTTGTAAAGTGCAGGTTGATTTATCTTTCAATACAACAGTTGCAATTTTTTCTGTTGCTTTATTCTGCATCAGAATGTCGCCACTGAGATTGATTTTAAAAAATGGTTGATTCCCATTTAAAATGGGTTCAAATAGATTCATCACCATCTCGGCAGAAATTGAATTTTCGGCAGAATCTATTCTATCTTCATTATTTTTTTTAGGCTTCATAAGTGAATTGATTTTAAAAGCGTTTTGTTAAAATTCTTAATTCAAATTAAAGTTTCCCATCTTTATACATTTTGTAAATGGTTGAGCGCCCGATATCTAATTTTTCAGATACTAGATTAACATCTTCGTTGTACTTGGTTAGAAAAAATTTAATAATTGTGGTAGTGTATTGGTCTAATGTTTTTTCCTCATCAATAAGCAAATCGGTTTGCAAATCCACTGGGTTAAAAGTGATATCTGCATCCCGAAGTTTTTGCTTATCGGAGATGGCGTAAGCCAATTCGATGCAATTTCTCAATTCATGAATATTTCCTGGGTAAGAATAATTCATCAATTTTGCTTTTGCATCTTCTGAAAATGAAAGGG
>CAIQHW010000535.1 GCA_903871715.1 uncultured bacterium | reverse complement strand
TCCATAGCTTTATCATATTTAGAGGCTGTAAAGCTTGCTCCGCCTATATTGTACCAACATTCTAAATACAATGAATCTTGCTGATGCAAATACAAAGTGGTTTTGTTTAAATAAAAAATTGCCGAGTCTAACGAACGTCGGCTGCCGCAAACCAAGCCCTGTTTTAAAAATTGCTCCACCAACACTTTATCATACTCTATCAACTTTGGATGAGCAGCATGTTGGCGCACATGATTCCACAATTTTTCTGATTGTTCAAAATTACCAATTCGGCTGTAAGCCACACCCATATTAAGATATGGGTCGTCATAAATTGGATGAATATCAATAGCTTGTTGATAATATTTTATTGCCAACGCAATTAAACTGTCGTGCGTTTTGTTTGAAATCGTAGTATCATTGGTGAGCAACACATACGCCGAACCAGTGCCATTGCACACTCGGGCGCTATTGGGCGATTTTTTTACATCGGCAATGTTCAATGTAATGTCGTTTTTCCAATCTTTATTTCGATTTACAATTTCATAAGCACTGGCTGCAAACACAGGCGTAATCAATATTGCAACCAATATCATTTTGTTGAAATGAAATTGTGTTTCCATTTTTTCGATAAAATATTTGGCTAAAAAAACAATGGCGATGCAAAAGAAAATGGATGGCATAAACAATAATCGCTCACCCATGGTCATGCCAATTTCGATAATTAAATTGGTGCTGATAGAAAATGTAATGAAGAAAAGCAAGATGCAAAACGAAAAAATATTTTTTCGTGGTAAGCCCCAAATGCTGATGAATGCTAATGTTGCGTAAACCACTATGGAAATTAAAACACTAACATCTGCAAAATGATTGGGCGAAAAAGTATTGTAAGAATAATCGTAGGTTAATGGATACGGATAGAAAAGCATTTTTAAATAAGCCAGCAACAAAAATATTTTGGTGGCTAATTTTTCTGTTGAAGTCATCAACAAAAATGGATTGTTCATCACTTCATCACTGGGCTGCGCCGCCGCAAAAGGCACAATGGCATTGCGAATGAAGAGAAATAAGATGGTGGTCATTATCCAAGGAATTAAAAACAGTGCAATTTTTTTCATCGAATTTTCGGTAAAAAAATAAAGTAGTAAAGGAACACCTGCTAAAAACGTAATGCTGTTTTCTTTTGCTGTAAGTGAAATAAAATAAAAAAACATTGCCATCAACATTTGCCACACTTTTTGTGATTTTACAAAACTGAAAAATATATGCAAAGCCGCCAGCAGCAAAAGCAAACACAACATTTCATCACGCCCTTTGATGTTGGCTACTACTTCGGTATGCGCAGGATGAATGGCAAAAAGCAGCGCTGAAAAAAATGAGAGCCATGTGTTTTTTAAAATAAAGGTTTGCAAAAAAAGAAACAACAAAACAATGATGCTTACATAAAAAATTAAGTTGACTGCATGACTATATTGCGGATGATTTTTGCCCCACAAACCAATTTCGATACTGAATGTAATTAATGAAAGCGGTCGCCACCTGCTGCTGGCTGCATCAGCACTTTCGCTGTTTCTGAATCCAAATAAAAAATCATTGTTTAGGTGTTCAACAATGCCTGCAAAACCTTTTTGAGTGATACTGTTTTGTGTAATCATCATGGCATCATCTAAACAATATTCATTGAAACAAGAATTGACATACAAAGCAAAAGTTGTTGCCACTAAAATCATGAACAACCAAATTTTTAAATTATTCTTGTGTTCATTTAATTCCTCTGCAACCATATTTGGTTGGTGTGTTTCAGTCTTTTTTGAAGATTTCTTTTTAGGT
>CAIQHW010000534.1 GCA_903871715.1 uncultured bacterium | reverse complement strand
TGCTTTTGTGATAAAAGCAAACGTTTCTGTGATAAAAGCATCTGCTTTTGTAATAGAAACAAATGCTTCCGTAATAAAAGCATTTGCTTCTGTTTTGATGTTGAATGCTTCTGAAATAGAAGCAAATGTGTCCATTGTAAAAGCATCTGCTTTTGTGGCTATGTTGATTGCTTTTGTAGTAAAAGCAAGTGTTTTTGTGATAAAAGCAATCGCCTATTTATTGGTAACAGTAGTTAAATTATATTTGCCAATGGCATTGGTCATTAAATCTTCCACCATTTCTTCTACCGAATCGGTGAGGAGAAAGTATTTATCATCGTCGGGGGAAACAGTGCCTTGTGTTTTTAAAAATTCGATGTACTCAATCAACTTGGCATGAAAAACTTTGTCGAAAATAATGATTGGAAATTGTTTGGTTTTTTTGGTTTGAATTAAAGTGAGGGCTTCAAAAAATTCATCCAATGTGCCAAAGCCACCAGGCAGCACCACAAAGGCATAGGAGTATTTTACGAGTAATGTTTTGCGAACAAAAAAGTATTTAATGTCCACCGATTTATCTACATAAGGGTTGGCATGTTGCTCGAAAGGTAAAATAATATTGCAGCCGATGGATTTGCCACCAACGCTTCGTGCGCCTTTGTTGGCGGCTTCCATAATGCCTGGTCCGCCACCCGTCATCACCACAAAGCCAAGCTGGGCAATGGCTGCGCCAATTTCTTCTGCCTTTTTATAATAAGGATGATCGGATTTGAAACGAGCAGAACCAAACACAGTAACGCATGGACCCAAGCGGTGAAAGGCTTTGAAGCCTTTTATAAATTCTCTCATCACTTTAAAAACGAAAATGGTGTTTTTAAAATGGGTTTGTGGACCTGATAAAAAGTGAATTTCGGATTTGCTAGGTTGCAATGAATTCGACATAATTTTTTAGGCGTTTGATTTCAAAATTAAATGACACATTTTAAACAACATTCTTGCGCCCACATTGGCATCCCATTCGTCTTTGCCGGGTGCCACTTCGTTTAAATCAAAACCGATTATTTTTTTGTTGGCAGCTAAAATTGTTTCCATTAAATAAACCGCTTGTTCAAACTCTAATCCGCCAGCCACAGGCGTTCCGGTGTTGGGGCAAAGCTTTGGGTCCAAGCCATCAATATCAAAACTGATGTAAACTTTGTTGGGCAATTCGGCAACAATTTTATCACAAATGGCTTTCCAACTTTCGCCATCATAATCCATTTGTTTCAATTCTTTATCAAAAAATGTTTTCACTTTTTTGCTGCTCGAAATCAAATTCATTTCTTCTTCGCAATAATCTCTGATTCCCACTTGCACCAATTTTTTTACCGATTTTACTTCTTTCAACACATTGTACATGATGCTAGCATGACTGTATTGAAAACCTTCGTAAGCATTTCGCAAATCGCAATGTGCATCAATTTGCAATACACCAAAATCTTTGTGATGCTTGCCCAGTGCACGAATAAAGCCTAATGGTGTGCTGTGGTCGCCACCAATTAAACCCACCAATTTATTTTGTGCAATTAATTTTTCGGTTTCGTTTTCTACAAAATCATTCATCTCGGCGCAAGCTTTGTTTACTTTTTTTGGTGTAGATGAATTGGATTTGCCACGTTGCAAACCATCAATATATTGTTCTACTTCTTTGCGCAAATTGTTGCTTGTTTTTGCTAAAACCTTGCTTGGTTTTTGCATAAAGATGCCTTGTTGCCAAGCGTTTGGTAAAATAGCATCATACAAATCTACTTGCATCGAAGCATCAAAAATGGCATCGGGTCCTTTCGCCGTACCACTGCTGTAAGACACAGTTACTTCCCACGGAACGGGCATCAATAAGAGCTTGGCATTGTTTTCCTCAAAGGGTAAACCGAAAATATTATTGCCAAAAGCGGCTACATCATTAGCGTTGAAATTATCGAGTGGATTGTTTTTTTCGTTCTTTTTCATTTTCTGTTTTTATGAATTTAAATTTTATCAAAAAAATTATTTTAACTTACATGTCAAAATAGTGATGTCATCAATACTTTCTTTAATTCCACGAAATGAATTTAATCGTTCTAAAATTTTATTATTGAAATCAATGGGTGAAAGTTGATAGAAATTTTTGCAAAATAATTCCACCCCTTCCACATCAAAATACTCCTCTTTTTCATTCACCATATCTGTCAGTCCATCCGTAAACATCACCAAAGTTGATTCTTCTTCGACATACAATTCGCCCACTTTTATGTGTGGCAATTCATCAAAAATACCAAGCAAAGTAGTGCCTTCGATTAATGCCTTAATGCCTTTGCTGTTGCACAATAGCGGTGGCACATGCCCTGCATTTACATACATTAATTTCTTAGAAACCAAATTATATTTTGCGTAAAACAAGGTAATGAAACTTTCTTTTCTAGTTACTTCACATATTCTCGTGTTCAGCGATTTTATCAATTTTTCTGTGGTGAAATTTTGCTTCGCCAAAGTGCGCAATGTAGCTTGAAAATTACTCATCAACAACGCTGCCGGCACACCTTTACCCGACACATCGGCAATGCAAAAAGCAATTTTTTCATCGCCCAATTCTATGCAATCATAATAATCGCCACCCACTTCGTGATGCGGCAAATAAACGGCATTCATGTTGATTAAATTGGTTTGCGGCAACAAATCTGGAATCAACAATTTTTGCATTTGCCTTGCCAAATCCATTTCCTTTTTATACGCCTGTTGCACCAATTGTTTTTTAAACAACCTTTTGTTTTCAATGGCTGAAACTATAATGTTGGTAATGGTTTGAATGAAATTCAGCTTCTCATCTTTCGTTCCAAATTCATCGGCAGAAACTTTACTGATTAACGCAAAAGCCAACGGTTGTTCTTTATGAAAAACAGGAATTAAGTAGCTAAAATTTTCGATGCCTTCCATCGGTTTTTCTTCCAAATTTCTCAATTCTTTGTTGTAAATAAATTGATGCTCAACCAACATGGTGGGATAAATTCTTTCGTTTCCAAAATGGCAAACACACTCCCACACATCGCGATGGTAGTACAAAATCATCTGCTCCACATTCATTTGATTGCGCAAAAACAATTCAAACAATTCATACAAATCTTGCGCTTTGGTGTTGTTGTTGATGGCTCGTGTTAAAGCCAACAACGAGTTTATTTGCAGTTGTTTGGCGTGCAATGTTTTACCAGTAATATTATTTTCAGCCATGCTGTTTTTATTTTTTAAAAAAAATTAGTTGCTACTTTTTTCTTTTTTTTGTTGTTGTGCTTTTAATTTTTTACGTTTTTTTTCGCTCATCAATAATTCTCTCATGTTGTTAAACTGCTTGCTGTAAGCCAACCCCAAGCCTGTTCGTGCAATGTTTTGCACATGAATGGCATCATATTCGGTTCGTCGAAAACCTTTCACTTTTACTCTACCATCGGGTATCAAACTATACTCTACATTAAAATCGCCAGCCAAGCCGTTGTTGTTCAATTGCGTTGTTGCTCCATAATCATAAATGCCACCAGCTTCTATAGTTAATCGATCGTTTAAAAATCTTCTTGTAAAATTTAAACCCACTTCCGAAAAATTTCTACCCACATCATTTGGATTTGTTGGATTAGCTTGATCATACAATCTGTAATTCAAATTGAATTGCGTTTTATCATCTTTCGTAATTCTATAAAATGCATTATTCAACACACGACTCACTTGCGTAGATGCTAAATCAGTAGCCGACTGTTTGTAAGTAGAACCATAATTGAGTGCATTATCAAAACCTACATTTTGTGGTGTGATAAAACTATTCATTGCCAACAACGCAAATACTTGATTGTTCAATTCATTTTGGTCGGCTTTAATCGCCTGCAAACGCTGCAAAGCAAGGAAGCTGACAGATGTGGAAGAATTATCCACTGGATTAATATCGAAACCAATATCAGGATGTTTTAATGAACCTTTTAAAATCATTTTTAGTTGAATTGGTACTTTGGTTTTTGCTTTTGCTATTTCTGTAGTTTGATCTGGTGGAATTAAGTTTTGCAATGATGCTCTGGTTACATAAGTGCCTATCACATCTAAGCTTCCATTGTAGGCATCACCATTCCAACTAATAGTGCTGCCATTGTTGATGTTGAAATTTTTAGGAATGTTTAAAAACGTAAAATAATATTCGCCACGTTCCATCGTGTAATTGCCATACATGCCAAATGCAGTGTTGGTGCTGAATTCCACCTTAATATTGCCCGTGCCTCTTCCTTTGATGTAATCGCCCGAAACCAAATCCATCAAAATATTTATCTCGGCATCGGGTGTAGCATCAATGTCGAATTTTAAATTCACACCATCCAAATCAACCACATAATTACTCTTGTTTTTTGCCGAATCTTTTTTGTTCGAAACGAATTGAATGAAGTCATGCTTTGAAATATCTCTATCATCAGTAATGGGAATATTCACAGAAGTCCCTTTCATCGTTTTTGCTTTTGCAGCAATCGTCAAATTATACGTAACGCCAGTTATATCAATGTTTCCGCTGGCAAATGCTTTTCCAAAAAAAATATTATTCTGCTGGATGTTGGTATTCATTACCAACAAATTTTTTGCCGCAATGTGCAAATCCAACAATACATGATGCATGTTATTTAAGTCAATCGAACCCACACATTCCGCATCATTTTTTAGCGAATCGTGAAAGATAAATTTTTCGATGTTCAAAATATTTTTTGTACAAACCACATGCACATCATCCAACATATAATGAGTGTTTAAATAATTTACCGACAAACCACCATGCTTCAAATACACGTCGGCAGACAGTTGTGGGTGTTTTAAATTTCCTTTCAAAGTAGCATTGCCCGAAACATTGCCTTCTTTTTTTGAAAGAATATCTACAATTAAAGGCTCGATAGTTTTGATGTCGAAATTTTTCAAAGTCAATTTAAAATCAAGCGCATTCAACGAATCAGCCAAATTATAATTGCCGTCTAAATGCAAATTATTGTCAGCTTGTTGAATATCTAAATTACAATCTATTTTCTGCAAACGCTGTTCAAACGACACTTCGCCGTACACATTGCCTAACAAATTATTATCCACGAAGCAATTTTTTAAATCAATTTTGCTTTCTATCAAAGCATCTGTAGCATAATTTTTAATCGTAGTTGAGCCATTTAATAACCCAGTTACTCTTGCATTTTTTACACCACTCATTTCGGTAATTTGCGCTACATCAAAATCAACAAAATCAATTTTCATGTTGTCGAAATTGTGCTCTTCATTTTCAAATGAGTTGAACACTACCGACTGTTTTTTACAACTAAAAATAACGTCTTTAAATTCCAAATGTCCAC
>CAIQHW010000533.1 GCA_903871715.1 uncultured bacterium | reverse complement strand
TTGGAAGAAGAAAATATTTTGTTAGTAAAAGAAAATTTAGCGATTGCTTTAGAGCGTTATAGGCTGAAACAAAGCACTGCTATTGAGTTGCGCCAAGCCGAGCAAAGTTATACCGATGCTTTTACAAGATTAGTTATAGCACGATTTGCAGCAAAATCTGCCGAAACAGAATTGTTAAGATTGATGGGTGCATTGGTAAAAAATTAACCTTCAATATTTTTTATTTTGAAACGTTATCTTCGCCAAATCTGATGCGAAGTAAAAGTTTAACCTACAGTTTTGTTACCAATCTAATTTTTCTAATTGCCATTAATTTGGTCATCAAACCTATTTGGGTTTTTGTGATTGATAGAAATGTGCAACTGCATTTTGGCTTTAATGCTTACGGCATTTTTTATGCTTTGCTAAATATCACTTACCTGTTCAATGCCTTGTTGGATTTGGGTTTAACTAATTATCATCAACGCGAAGTGGCACAAAATAATTTATCGTTTACCCGATTGTTTGGCAACATATTTTCGTTGAAATGGTTGCTGGCATTGGTTTACATTTTTGTCTGCATCGTGTTTGCGGTATTGTGGAAATATGATTTGGAGAAAATAAAATGGTTGTGTTGGTTGGCGGCTTCGCAAGTTTTAGTGTCGTTTATTTTGTTTCTACGAACAACATTTTCGGCCATGCAACATTATTTTTTAGATAGCCTTATATCCATTATGGATAAGGTTTTGATGATTATCGTCATTGGCTATTTATTGTTTTTTGATGCTGCCAATTTTACGATGCAGCAATTTATTATCGCACAATTTGCTGCTTACTTTTTAACTTTTTTATTCGCCTTGATTTTAGTTTTTCGATTTAAAAAAAGTGTGGAAAAACCAGCGTTTGCCGAACTGAAAAACATCATCGTGCAAGCTCGACCATTCACCATGTTGTTGTTGTGGATGACGATTTATTTTCGATTAGATAGTGTGTTGGTAGAGCGATTAAGCAAAAATAATCCAGCATTAGAATCAGGTATTTATGCAGCAGCATACAGGCTTTTGGATATGGTAAACATGTTTGCTTATTTATTTTCTATGTTGCTATTTCCGATGTTTAATAGGTTGATTGCCGAAAAAAAATCGTTGAATAATCTGATTCAATTATCATCGCCATTGTTATTGAGTGTGGCTTGGATAGTAAGTTGTAGCGTTTTATTTTTTCACGAGCAATGGTTTGCATTGTTGTATCACCAACATGATTTATATTCCTCACAAGTGTTAATGTTAGTACTGTTTTCATTCATGGGTGTTTCGTTGCAATATATTTTTAGCACCGCAGTTACAGCTTCTGGAAAATTACATTTACAAAATCGTGCGGCATTTGTGGCTGTTGTTTTCAATGCCCTTTGCAATTTTATTTTTATCCCCAAATATGGTGCTATGGCGGCTTCAGCGATTGCATTTATCACTTTAACATCCATGGGATTATACAATTATTGGATGGCAAAAAAGATTTTTCAATTGCAATTGTATCCTCGAAAAATGTTGTTGTGGTCGCTATGGGCTTTGCTTTCGCTGGGTTGTTATTTTATTGCTGCACAATTTTTATTTTCGTTTTTAATGCAACAAATAGTGCTTTGTATTTTTTGTTTGTTGTTAGGGTGGGCAATAAAAGTGTTGCCAGTAAAGCATTTTGTGAATGCGGTTCAAGAAAAATAATTTTCAATCTACGTTGTTCTAATCGCAATCACAGGGTCTAATCGCGAAGCATAATAAGCAGGAATGATGCCTGCAATCAAGCCAATGAACGCTGAAATGCTTACACCAATCAGAATATTATGCAGCGTTAAATACAATGGAAAACTAAAAGCAACGGCAATTATTTTTACCAAAATAAGCACCAAAGCCACCCCCATCAGGCCTCCGAGCACACTCAAAATAATGGCTTCAATCAAAAACTCAATTAAAATATCGGTGCTTTTTGCGCCCATCGCTTTTTTGATACCAATTTGTTTGGTGCGTTCGCGAACACTTACAAACATAATGTTGGCAATGCCAAATGCGCCAATCAACAGTGATAGCAAGCCAATAAAAAAGCCGCCAATGTTTACTTGTTGATACATCGCATTGAATCCAGTTTTTAAAATACTCATTTCATTCATCGCAAAATTATCTTCCTGCACAGGTCGAAGCTTGCGTTCACTGCGCATTACACGACGAATGTCATCTTTCAATTCTTCTACCGAGACATTATCTCGAGCCACCACTTTTAGGGTAGCATCTAAATTCATGTTGTGCAGATCTTGAAATGATTTTAAGAAATTGTAACCAATTAAAATCGTGTTGTCGTTTACTTGTGCAAACATGCCGTTGCCCACTTTTTTCAATACACCTATCACTTTTACTCTATGATTACAAACTACCACTTCATTGCCAACTAGAGCCTCTACATTAGTGTTGAGCTGTGTTGCTATATCAAAACCCAGCACCACTAAAGGTTGCCCTGTGTTTTCTTCTACTGAATTAAAAAATCTACCATTCACAAATTCCATATCATTCATTTGCGCAAACGCAGCAGTAACGGCCGTTACACTCATGTTATCAATTTCAATTCTATTTTTTTTAATCGTTTGATTTGCCATTTCAACAGAAATATCTGCATTGGCGCAACCGTTTACTTCGTCTTTAATTCTATCTAATTCAGCTCTGGTGGCTATTGGGCGATTCCAATATTTCCACCAAGCATAGTTGGCATCGTTAAAAGCCCAAGGCCATTTTTGAATCATGATAAAATTGCTACCCAATTTATTTAAACCATCATCCAAGTTTTTTTTGATGCTATCAACAGCCGTGAAAACCGCTACAATGCAGAATATGCCGATGGCAATACCCAATAAAGAAAGGAAAGAACGCAGCCGATTGCTGATTAACTCTTGCAACGACAATCGAAAATTTTCACTCCACAAAAAAATAATTCGTAGCATAATTTTGTAAAGTTATTTTCTTTGAAATAAAATTTTAGGAAATAAAAAGAGGAATTATTTTTTCGCCAATTCGCCTTTCAACCAATCAATCACTTTCACTTCGTTGCAATCAAAATTACGTAAAACTGATAAATGCCAACTAATCCAATCGCCTGTGTGAATAAGGTATAGCGCACGTTCTAAGAACGAATTGCCTTTGCTCCAAATTTCGATAATGGTAGAAGTGTATTGTTTGAAAACTTTTTTATTCAGTTCAATGCGCATTTGCGAACGAGCATTATCTTCTTTATTTCTAAAAATAATCACTGCCAACTTTTCATCTTTTGTGCGCCAACCCACCAATTCGTTGTGATTCATTTCGGGCACTATATGATGCCAGCATAATTGCTTACCATTTTCATTTACCTGCTGCCGAAAGCGCACTGCTACAGCACTTGAACCATCAATAGCATAAATGATAGGGGTTTTATCAAAGATTTTTTCAGCAATTTTTAAAGAAGATTTTTCGATGCTTTTTTCTTCTTTATCCATTAAAGCAATGGCGGCTTTTAAATCTTTTTCAAAATTTAATTTCAACAAACCCACTTGTTTTAACACAAATAGTTGTTGCACAAATGAATAACCTAAACAGGCTCTGGGCGGCATTCCCGAAGGAATGGTTATCAAATCCAATTTATGTTTGGCGGCTAATTCTGCTAATTTTCCACCGCCTGTTACACACACGATTTTTGCTTTTTTCTTCAGTGCAACTTGAAAGGATGCTAAAGTTTCTTCGGTGTTGCCGCTGTAAGAAGAAGCGATAAATAAAGTGTTGTTATCAATAAATTCAGGTAGTGTATAATCTTTTGAAACGATGAATGGAACATTTAAATGATGAGCCACATATTCTTTCACCAATTCAGCACCAATGCCGCTTCCCCCTAGCCCACTCACCACTACATTGTGAAATTTTTGACCTTCAAATTGTGTTTTATATTTTTTTCCAATCGTTATTGCTTCGCTTACTTGTTTTGAAAAATGTTGAATAAGTTCTTTCATTTTTGATTATTTATTTTAATGTGCAAAAGTAAGTGGTGATTTCTAAAATCAATCAAATCTTAGGCTAACTTATTTTTAATAGAAACTGGATGTTATTTTGAGTTTATCTGCTCTTCAAATCCCAAGTTTGCTGAGCAGCTCGTTGGGCTGGAAACCATGATGTAGCAATGCCTATGAGCATCATCACAATTATTACTCTTACAAAATCTAAGGCTTGCAAATCAACTGGATAATCATCAATAACAAACGAGTTGCCACCCAATTTTAACCAATGAAAATACTTTTGTCCTGCACAAATTAATGTTCCAAAAAATAACCCAAGCAACGTTCCAATGCTAGCTGCAATCAAGCCTTCGAGCAAAAATATCTGTTTAATCATAGTGGCATTGGCACCCAAAGTTTGCAGCACACTGATGTCTCTTTTTTTGTCAATTGCCACCATGCTCAAGCTGCCAATCATGTTGAAAGATGCGATGATTAAAATAAAAGTGAGAATGCTAAACACAATCCATTTTTCAATTTTCATGATGCGATAAATAAATGAATTTTGTTCGTAACGATTTTTTATTTCCACATCTTTTCCTAAAATTGATTTCAAATTATTTTTCACAAAATCCTCATCCGATGAGCTTTTCAAGGATATGTTGAGTAAACTAATTTCATTATTGTACTGTAATAAATCTTTCAACAAATAAAAATCCATGAAGCAATATTTGGTGTCGAAATCTTGTTGAATGGCAAATGTGCCAGCTGAAAAAACTTGCAATGAACGAAAAGCATCAAACAGGTCAACTGAAATATTTTCGGTTTTGCGATTGGGAATAAAAATTTGCATCGGCTCGTTCATTAAATCGGCGCTAATCCCCAATGATTGAGCCACTCCAGCGCCAGCCACTAAATTATATTGAACCACATTTTCGTTTTTTGTTTTGTTGAAAATAGTATCGGTGGCAATGTGAAAATTACCTTTGTAAATATTTTTTGATACATCGCTCACTTCCGAAAAATGTTCGTCAACACCTTGAATGGTGGCAATAAATTGTTGATTGTGGAATCGCAACAACGCATTTTCTTCTACACATTTTGAAACTGCTCTAACACCTTTCAATTCTGAAATTTTTTTCCATTGCACCTCATTTACCAAAAAAGTTTTGCCATGAATAGGTTGCACTTGCAAATCGCTATTGAAAGAATGATAGAGCGAAATGACCAAGGTTTCAAAACCATTAAAAACGCTTAAAACAATGATTAATGCTGCTGTTCCGACGGCAATGGCACTAACAGTAATCCAATTTAAAACATTGATAGCGGCTGTGCTTTTTTTAGAAAAAAAGTATCGAAAGGCAATTTTAAATGGCAGCCGCATGAAAATTTTTGTATTTTTTTGCAATAAATTTCAAACAAAAATACTTTTTTTATCGACAAAAATATTTCTATTAAATTTTCTTTTCATTTTTATACTAACAAAATAAAAATAAAAAAAATGCCCAAAAGTACTATAAGGTAAGAGAAAACGACACCATCATTTTGATTGATAAACAATGCAGTGGATAGTATTTGATTCATAAAAAATATTTTAAGGTTAGCAAATTGTGATGTTGTGACAATAAAATTTTGCTTTGGTTTAATTTAGTAAAATCAATTAGAGAATTTACTCAAAATTCCATGAATTGATTTTTATCTTTGCAACTCACAAAAAATAAAAATTTCGTGAAACGAGTTTTAGTTACAGGCGCAGCAGGGTTTTTAGGTTCGCATTTGTGCGATAGATTTATTGCCGAAGGTTATCATGTGATTGGCATGGATAATTTGATTACAGGCAACATCAAAAACTTAGAGCATTTGTTTCCTTTAAAAAACTTTGAATTTCATCATCATGATGTTTCAAAATTTGTTCACGTAGCTGGAAACCTTGATTACATCTTACATTTTGCTTCACCTGCTTCACCAATTGATTATTTAAAAATTCCTATTCAAACTTTAAAAGTTGGTTCTTTAGGTACTCATAATTTGTTGGGATTGGCTTTGGCGAAAAATGCCAGAATGTTGATTGCTTCTACATCTGAAGTATATGGCGATCCATTGGTGCATCCACAAACTGAAGAATATTGGGGCAATGTAAATCCTGTAGGGCCTCGTGGTGTTTATGATGAAGCCAAACGTTTTCAAGAAGCCATCACTATGGCTTATCATACCTATCATCATTTGGAAACCAGAATTGTTAGAATTTTCAATACCTATGGTCCAAGAATGCGACTAGATGACGGCAGAGTTTTACCTGCATTTATTGGTCAAGCATTAAGAGGTGAAGATTTAACTGCATTTGGCGATGGCTCTCAAACACGTTCATTTTGCTACGTTTCAGACCTGGTAGATGGAATTTATAGATTGCTATTAAGCGATTATGCACAACCGGTTAACATTGGCAATCCTGATGAAATTACAATCAATGATTTTGCCCAAGAGATTTTAAAACTCACAGGTTCAAAATCAAAAGTAATTTATACACCATTACCAACTGACGACCCAAAGCAAAGAAGGCCTGATATTACAAAGGCAAAAGAAATTTTAGGTTGGAGTCCAAAAGTTAGTCGCAGTGAAGGTTTGAAATTAACATTGGAATATTTTAAGAAAGTAATTTAAAATGAGCAACGAAGTTTTTATACACGAATCATCATACGTTCACGAGACTGCTAAACTTGGTAAAGGAACTAAGGTTTGGCATTTTGTTCACATCATGCAAAACGCTTTGATTGGCGAAGGATGCATCTTTGGGCAAAATGTGATGGTGGCAAATGATGTTAAATTAGGCAACAATGTGAAGGTGCAAAATAATGTAGCCATTTACACAGGTGTTGAATGCGAAGATGATGTTTTCCTTGGCCCATCAATGGTTTTCACGAATGTTACCAATCCGAGAAGTGCTGTAGTTCGTCGTGGTCAATATGCAAAAACAGTAGTGAAAAAAGGGGCTTCAATTGGCGCTAATGCAACAATAGTTTGTGGACATGATATTGGTGAATTTGCTTTCATTGGCGCAGGTTCGGTAGTTACAAAAACAGTTCCTGCTTATGCTTTAATGGTTGGAAATCCAGCTAAACAGTTGGGTTGGATGAGTGAATACGGCCATCGTTTAAAGTTTGATGCAAATGGAATTGCAATTTGCCCTGAGAGCAAGCAAGAATACAAATTAGAAAATGACATTGTAAAAAGAACAAAATAAAACCGAGTTAAATCAATTAAAATGAGTAAAAACATTTACGAAAAATTAGTAGCTAAAGAAACCAAGTTAGCCGTGATAGGCTTAGGGTATGTGGGTTTGCCATTGGCTTTGGAATTTGCCAAAAAGATTTCAGTTATCGGATTTGATATCAACCAAAAAAGGGTGGATATGATGAAGAATAAAATTGACCCAAGCAACGAATTAGAAAGTTCAGCTTTTGATAATTGCGATATTCAATTTACAGCTACAATTGATGATTTGAAAGCAGCAACATTTTTTATTGTTGCCGTTCCTACTCCAGTAGATGAACACCGAGTGCCTGATTTGAAGCCTGTTTTGGGTGCATCGAACACCGTTGGTAAAATATTGAAAATGGGCGATTATGTGGTGTATGAATCAACCGTTTATCCTGGTTGTACCGAGGAAGATTGTTTGCCAGTATTGGAAAAGTTATCGGGCATGAAATTGAGTAATGGTGATTTTAAAATCGGTTATTCACCTGAAAGAATTAATCCGGGTGATAAAAAACAAACACTGCCGAATATTGTGAAAGTTAGCAGTGGTTGTGATGCCGAATCTGCTGAGTTGATTGCAAAAACTTATGAGTTGGTTGTTCGTGCTGGTGTTCACAGAGCATCTTCCATCAAAGTTGCAGAAGCTGCAAAAATTATTGAAAACACACAACGCGATGTAAACATTGCTTTGATGAATGAATTGAGTAAAATTTTTGAAAAATTAGGAATCAATACTTACGAAGTTTTAGAAGCTGCTGGTACTAAATGGAATTTCTTGAAATTTATGCCAGGCTTAGTGGGTGGGCATTGCATTGGCGTTGACCCTTATTATTTAACCTACAAAGCACAATCATTGGGTTACAATCCAGAAGTGATTTTAAGCGGCAGAAGAATCAATGATGATATGGGACCATATGTTGCCAAACGTTGTGTGCAGTTGATTGCGCATGAAGGAAAAGATGTGGTGCATAGCCGTGTATTAGTTATGGGTGCTACGTTTAAAGAAAATGTAAGCGATGTTAGAAATAGCAAAGTGGCAGACATTATTAAAGAACTAAAAGATTTTTCAGTAGCAGTTGATGTGGTTGACCCACATGCTGATAGCCACGAATTGCAAGAAGAGTATGGTTTTTCATTGATAAATGAACCTGGAAAAAATTATGATGCAATTATTGTTGCAGTAAACCATAACGATTATATGAATTTGGATGAAAATTATTTTGCTGGAATTACCAATGATAAAGCGGTGTTCATGGACATTAAAGGTGTTTTCAGAAACAAAATAAAAGGCATGAAATATTGGTCGTTATAAAAAAATTAAACCAAGAATTTTGAAAATGCAGATTGCGAAAGTGGTCTGCATTTTTTATTTAACAATTTTCAAAATCAATTTTTGATTTTAGATTGTAATTTCAACTTTCAATTTTTGCCTTATGAATACATCTCCTTCCAATTCTTTCTGGCAATTTGATGCCAACTACTGGTTTCAGAAATTAAATACTTCAGCCAATGGCTTATCGCAAAATGATGCGGAAAAAATATTGGCGCAATCCAGTAATCAGAAAAAGGAAAAGTCAAGATTTGTAAAAGATGCTTTGCTTTTTATTGGACAATTTAAAAGTCCGCTGATGTTGCTGTTGATTGGTGCAGTAATATTATCAGCCTTCTTAGGGGATACATCCGATGTATTTATCATTTTGTTTATTGTTGTATCAACTGGGTTGTTAAGTTTTTTTCAGGAAAGAAACGCTGGCAGAGTGGTAGAAAAACTGCAATCGATGATAGCTTTAAAAAGCACAGTCGTAAGAGATAATGTAGCTAAAGAAATTCCTTCCTCACAAATTGTAAAAGGCGATGTGTTGTTGTTTAAAGCCGGCGATATGATTCCTGCCGATTGTATTTTGATTGAAGCGAATGAATTGAATGTAAACGAAGCCAGCCTCACTGGTGAATCGTATCCAGTAAGAAAAGAAGTGGGTGTGATAGATGAACATACAGAATTAGCCAAAAGAAAAAATTGTTTGTGGGAAGGAAGTAATGTGGTAAGCGGCACGGCAAAAGCATTAGTGATGGCTACTGGCACTGAAACTATTTTTGGAAGTATTGCGCAAAGTGCATCAACATCAGTTGAAACTACTTTTGAAAAAGGCATTAAAGACTTTGGTTTTTTCTTGATGAAAATCACTTTGGTGTTGGCAGTTTTTATTTTAATCGTCAATCTGTTGGGACACAAAGGTGTCGTTGAATCTGCTCTATTTGCTTTAGCACTGGCTGTGGGTATGGCTCCAGAATTGTTGCCAGCTATCACAACCATTGCGATGAGTGCAGGTGCAAAACGAATGCTGGATAAGAAAGTAATTGTAAAAAAACTTAACTCCATTCAAAATCTGGGCGAAGTAAATTTGTTATGTACCGATAAAACCGGCACGATAACCGAAGGTGCCATCAATGTTTCGGGCTTGGTTGATATATCTGGAAATGAAAATGATTTTGTAAAAACATTGGCTTTCTGGAATGCCAGTTTTGAAACGGGTTATGCCAACCCGATTGATGATGCATTGAAAAAAATAAAAATCACATCAATAATTTCACCCAAAAAAATTGGTGAGATTCCTTACGACTTCATCCGCAAACGCCTTAGTATAGCAGTTGACAAAGGCGATGAGAAACTAATTATCAGCAAAGGTGCTTTCAATAATATTTTCAGCATTTGCAAAAGTGTAAGAATGGCTGATGGAAAAACGGAAGACATTTCTTCACACAATGATGCTATACAACAGTTGTATCAAAGCTTTGGTGAAAAAGGATTTAGAGCAATCGGCGTTTGTTATAAAAACATTTCTGTCGATTCTATCGCTAAAGAAGATGAAGTAGAAATGATTTTTGCAGGTTTTGTTTTGCTGCAAGACCCTGTAAAAGCAGGTATTACGGATACTATTGCTGCTTTGAAAAAATTAGAAGTTGATTTGAAAATCATCACTGGTGATAATAAAAATGTAGCAAAATCAATAGGTGTAGCCATTGGCATAGCCAATCCTGTAGTGATGACGGGTGAAGAATTATTCAACACCAGCGGAATGGCTTTGGATGTGAAAGTGAAAGAAACACACATTTTTGCTGAAGTAGAACCGCAACAAAAAGAACGGATTATTCAGGCTCTGCGCAAGTCGTACACGGTTGCTTACATGGGCGATGGCATTAATGATGTGCCTGCTTTAACTGCTGCTGATGTTGGAATTTCAGTAGAGAATGCTGTAGATGTGGCAAGAGAAGCAGCAGATTTTGTGTTGATGGAAAAAGAATTAATGGTGTTAGTAGATGGCATCCGAGAAGGAAGAAAAACTTTTAGAAATACGCTGAAATATATTTTCATCAATACAGGTTCTACGTTTGGAAATATGTTTAGTGTGGCTGGTGCTTCTTTGCTGTTGCCTTTTTTGCCCATGTTGCCTAAACAAATTTTACTCACCAATTTCATCACCGATTTTCCTTACCTCACTGTTGCATCAGATAATGTGGATGAAGACGCATTGGAAAAACCTGGCAAATGGAATTTGAAATTCATTCGCAACTACATGATAATTTTTGGTATTCACAGTTCGTTGTTTGATTTAATCACGTTTCTCACTTTGTTGTATGTGTTGAAAGTGAAAGAAACTGCGTTTCAAACGGGTTGGTTTGTGGAATCTATTTTAACCGAGTTGTTTATTCTCTTCATCATTCGTACCCGAAAAAATTTCTTTAAAAGTAAACCTGGGAAATATCTTTTTCTGTTGAGTATTTTAGGATTCATCATCACGATTGCATTGCCTTACGTTCCTTATTTTGCGAATGCTGTGGGCTTAGTTCCATTGTCGTTTGCCAGCATGAGTGCTATGTTGCTAATCGTTGCCTCTTACATTATTACAGCCGATTTATTAAAGGTTTGGTTCTTTAAAAAATATCCGAACAACTAAAATCATTTCCAAAAAACAAACAAAATATTATGAGCAAGTCCATTCATTTAGATAAAATTTCAACACAGCCCACAGATAAAATAACAAAAGCGCAAGCCGAAAAAGAGACTGCGAAGTTGATTGAAAAACTATCTGTGATTCAAAATAAATTATATGCACAACGTGAGTATGCGGTGTTGATTGTGCTGCAAGGTATGGATGCATCGGGCAAAGATGGCGCAGTGAAAAATGTTTTTTCAGGTG
>CAIQHW010000532.1 GCA_903871715.1 uncultured bacterium | reverse complement strand
GGCTTCTTCATGCCGCAAGGATAAATTTTTCACGGGCACACCCACTTTAAAATTTTCGACCGACACACTTACATTCGATACCGTTTTTACCACCATAGGTTCTACTACGCAATATTTTAAAATCTACAATCCTTATTCTAAAAAGATTCGTATCAATCGCATTCATCTGCAAAATGGCTCTGCATCTATGTTTCGGTTAAATGTGGATGGCAAATCGGGCAGCGACCAATCGCAAATTGATATTGCGCCACACGATTCTATTTATGTTTTTGTGGCAGTAACTGTAAACCCACAAAACGCCAACAATCCGTTGGTGGTTTACGATAATGTGCTGATTGAAACTACTGGAAATAGCCAGCAGATTACGTTACAAGCTTGGGGACAAGATGTTTACATTAATCGAAACCCTGCTTATTTTAAGAATAAAAAGGACTCAATTTATTTTGATGCTTATGCCACTTCAGTTGCAGGCGGCATCACCAATGGTGTTTGGAAAAATGATAAACCACATTTAGTGTTTGGTATTGGTTATATCGCAGGAGGCAACACACTTAAAATAAATGGCGGTACTAAAATCTATATGCACTCTGGTTCGTATTTATGGATTTTAGGTTCGATGAATGCAACTGGAACAAAGCAAGACAGTATCGTGTTTCAAGGCGATAGGTTGGAGCATTTTTATGATAATTTTCCAGGGCAATGGGGCGGCATACAATTATTACGTGGTAGCCAAACTTGTAAGTTTACCCATGTTATTATTAAAAATGCCAGCGATGGAATTGTCCTTGGGAGTGACACATCTCTACATCCTACTATTGCAAGATTTACAAATTTTAATAAAGCACATGTCGTGTTGGATAAATGCATCATAAAAAATTGCGACGAAAGTTGCATTTTCAGTTTTCTTTCAGATGTAGATGCAACAAATTGTTTGTTCTACAACACCAATCAACAAACAGTGCAATTGTTATTTGGCGGTAATGCCAATTTTAAACAATGCACCATTGCCGACTTTAGCAGTAATTCGATTAATCATCAAAATGCAACTTTGCGAATTAGCAACTGGGCAGGGTTTGGCAGTGCATATTATTTAGCGCCAGTGAATGCTAACTTTTCAAACTGTATTATTTATGGTGGTTTAGATAATAATGCCGAAATAAATATTGACCAAGATAAAGGTGCTGATAGTACTTATAAATACACCTTTAATCACTGTTTGCTAAGAACCGATTTAAGTGTTTCTAATTCACATTTTGTTTCATGTTTAAATGGCAGCGATAATACTTATCCGATGTTTGGTAATTATCAAACTGCTGATTATACGCTGCAAAGCGGCTCTCCAGCTATAAATGCAGGCTTAACTACTTTAGGCGTTGTGGATGATATTAATGATAAAACAAGAGATGCACAACCAGATATGGGTTGTTATGAAAAGTAATTTTTCAACCAAAAATCTTTTTTGTAATTGTGTTGTTTCAAGAAAATAAAACTGAAAGAAACTTTTTTGCAAACCAATTTTTCGGATATTTGAAAACAAGATTTTTAAAAGATTGAAATGAGTAAAGCCCAAGCCGGACCATTATTAAGTAAAATTATTTTCCCTGCCGATTTACGCAAATTACGCAAAGACCAATTGCCAAAATTGTGCGATGAATTACGTCAGTTTATTGTTGACACTGTAAGTGTTTATGGCGGTCACTTTGGCGCCAGCATGGGTGTTGTGGAATTAACAGTGGCATTGCATTATGTATTTGATACGCCCAATGACCAATTGGTTTGGGATGTGGGGCATCAAGCTTACGGACATAAAATTTTAACTGGCAGAAGAGACGATTTTCATACCAACAGAAAATACAAAGGAATCAGCGGTTTTCCAAAACGAGATGAAAGCGAATACGATACTTTTGGCGTTGGTCATTCGTCCACTTCCATTTCAGCAGCACTCGGAATGGCGATGGCTTCGAAGTATAAAAAGGATAAAAAGAAACAACACATTGCAGTGATTGGTGATGGCGCAATGACCGCTGGGATGGCGTTTGAAGCCATGAACCATGCAGGTGTAAGTGGCACCAATATGTTAATTGTGCTCAACGATAATTGCATGAGCATCGACCCCAATGTGGGTGCGTTGAAAGAATATTTGATTGATGTAACCACATCAGCTACTTACAATAAATTCAGAACCGATGTGTGGAATGCGCTTGGAAACCTGCCTGGTGGCGCAGCTTCACGACATTTATTAAGCAAAGTAGAAGCCAGCTTAAAAGGTGTGATTGCAAAATCATCCAACATTTTTGAATCGTTGCAATTAAGATATTTCGGTCCAGTTGATGGACATAATGTTTTGCGATTAGTAGAAGTTTTTTCAGAATTAAAAAACATTGATGGCGTAAAGATTTTGCATGCACTTACTACAAAAGGTAAGGGTTACGATTTGGCTGAAAAAGACCAAACGTTGTGGCATGCGCCAGGTTTGTTCAATTCGGAAACTGGTGAATTAAAAAAGAAATCGGATGTGCCAGCACCACCAAAATATCAAGATGTTTTTGGATTGACGATGATTGAATTGGCAAAACAAAATGATAAAATAATGGGCATCACACCTGCGATGCCAAGCGGCAGTTCATTAAAATATATGATGAAGGAAATGCCAACTCGAGCATTTGATGTGGGCATTGCCGAGCAGCATGCAGTAACGTTTTCAGCAGGATTAGCTACACAAGGCATGCGACCATTTTGCAACATTTATTCATCGTTTATGCAACGAGCTTATGACCAAGTAATTCATGATGTGGCGTTACAAAATTTACCAGTAGTATTGTGTATGGATAGAGGTGGATTGGTAGGTGATGATGGCGCAACGCACCACGGGGCTTATGATTTGGCGTATATGCGTTGCATTCCAAACTTAATTGTGAGTGCACCGATGAATGAAATTGAATTGCGAAATTTGATGTTCACTGCTCAACTCGAAAAAAATAAAATGCCATTTTGCATTCGCTATCCACGAGGCGAAGGTGTGATGCTGGATTGGAAAAAAACATTTGCCGAAATTGAAATTGGCACAGGCAGAAAAATTTGTGATGGTGAAAATGTAGCAGTTTTGAGTATTGGTCATGTTGGGAATTTTGTAACAGAAGCTTTCAAAACGTTGAATTCAGAAAATATTTTTCCAGCGCATTATGATATGCGATTTGTGAAACCATTGGATGAAAAAATGCTGCACGAAATTTTCACCAAATTCAAAAAAGTAATTACCATTGAAGATGGTACTATCGTAGGAGGCTTTGGCAGCGCAGTGTTGGAGTGGATGAGCGAAAATGATTTTGCAGCACAAGTAAAACGCTTGGGCATTCCTGACCATTTTATCGAGCATGGCACACCAAAAGAATTACAGCAAGAATGCGGCTTTTATGTGGATGATGTAGTGAAAGCGGTGAAGGCAATGAGTTGATTTTTTTCTAAAAAAATATTTTTGGAAAATTAGAAACTAAAAAATCAACGGCAATTAAATTGTTGTGATTACATTTGCAGCCTGTTCATGGCTCCGTAGTTCAATGGATTAGAATATCAGATTTCGGCTCTGATGATAGGGGTTCGAATCCCTTCGGGGTCACATTTAAAATATCAAAAGCCTTTCAAATAAATAGTTTGAGAGGCTTTTTTATTTTTTGCAAAAAAATATTTTTCTTCAAAATTCCCAATTCCTAATTCTTAATTCCTAATTCTGAAATCTATCTTTGTCGCCAATTATGAGCAATACAACAACTTCAGTAGAAAATCATTTTCAAAATATTATTAGCCATGCAAAAGAATATGGCTTTGTGTTTCCGAGTAGTGAAATTTATGATGGCTTAGCTGCCGTTTATGATTATGGTCAGGCTGGCGTTGAGTTGCGCCGCAATCTTCGTGATTATTGGTGGAAATCGATGGTGCAAATGCACGACAATATTGTGGGCATTGATGCAGCTATTTTTATGCATCCCACCACATGGAAAGCCAGCGGACATGTGGATAGTTTCAGCGACCCGATGGTAGATAATAAAGATTCAAAGAAACGTTACAGAGTAGATGTTTTGATAGAAGATTATTTGCAAAAACTCTACATTGATTTTGATGAAGAACTCAAACACAAGTCAGGCATGGATTCCTCATTGTTTTTAAGTAAAATTGATGACTTACAATTTACGACTGGCCATCATTCAGTAAATTTTGAAAATCGTTCATTCACTTCAAAAGAAGAAATAAAAAAATATTTTTCGGAAAACTTCGAATCTTATAATAAACATCAAGCTTTAGAATTAAGATTCAATAAAGCAATCAATGAAAATGATTTTAAAGAATTAGGTCAGATTTTAGTGGATTATAAAATTCAATGCCCGATTGCTCAAAACAGTAACTGGACTGATGTTCGCCAATTCAATTTGATGTTCAGCACACAAATGGGTTCGGTAGCTGATGATAGCGATACCATTTATTTGCGCCCTGAAACTGCACAAGGGATTTTTGTGAATTTCCTTAACGTGCAAAAAACAGGAAGAATGAAAATTCCGTTTGGTATTGCTCAAACAGGAAAAGCCTTTCGCAACGAGATTGTAGCTCGTCAATTCATTTTTAGAATGAGAGAGTTTGAACAAATGGAAATGCAGTTTTTTGTTCGCCCTGGCACTGAAATGGAATGGTATAACTTATGGAAACAGAAGCGAATGGCTTGGCACAAAAGTTTGGGTATTCCTGAAAATAAATTACGTTTTCACGACCACACCAAATTAGCACACTACGCCAATGCCGCTGTGGATATAGAGTTCGAGTTTCCATTTGGTTTTAAAGAAGTGGAAGGTATTCACAGCCGTACTGATTTCGATTTGAAACAGCATGAAGCATTCAGCAAAAAGAAAATGCAGTATTTTGATAATGATGTGAATCCTGAAACAGGAAAGCCTTATGGCAACTACGTTCCTTATGTAGTGGAAACTTCAGTTGGATTGGATAGATTGTTTTTATTGACATTAAGTAATGCATTTGAAGAACAAATTTTATCGAAAGAAGATGGCTCAACCGACAGCCGAAGTGTATTGCATTTACCAGCCATTTTAGCTCCTTACAAAGCAGCCATTTTACCATTGATGAAAAAAGATGGATTGCCCGAAGCAGCAAAAGAAATTGCTGATAGTTTGCGTAAGCACTATAATATTTTTTACGAAGAAAAAGATACAATCGGCAAACGTTACCGCCGTATGGATGCATTAGGAACGCCATTCTGCATTTGCGTTGACCATCAAACCTTGCAAGACCAAACGGTTACGGTTCGTCATCGTGATGCCATGACACAAGACAGAATTCATATCAGCGAAATAAAACCGATGATTGACAAAAGCGTTGAAATTTTTTGATGGAATTTTCGAAAAATATTTCTACAAATATTTTTGGCAAATTTTTTATTGCCTTACTCATGGCATTTGTTTTAGCGTTTCCAATTTTTACGCATTTAGCCGACCACAGCATTCGATTGTGGGATGAATCGTTGAATGTGATGCACGCCATCAACATGTCGCTCACCCACAATTTTTTGATTCGATTTCGTGTACCAGACGTTCCAGATATGTGGGAAACCAAACCACCATTTTTAATTTGGTGCATGGTGCTTTCTATCAAATTATTTGGTTACAACGAGCTGGCATACCGCTTACCTACTGCATTTGCAGGTGTTGGCATCATGGCAGTCCTATTTTATTTTTTCAAAAAACTAAAAATAAATGCAGCGTTTTTAACCGCATTTTTTGTGGGTTTAATTTTAGTTTCATCAGTTGGGTTTTACAAATTGCATGTGGTGCGCACAGCCGACCACGAAGCCATTTATATGCTTTTGGCGTTGTTGGGTTTGTTTCATATTTTTTGTGCTGTCGAAAAAAATGAGGTTGTTTTGAAATCAATTTATTTGGCTGCATTATTTTTTTGTTTGTCGGTTTTAACAAAAAGTGTTGCGCCATTAATGTTTTTGCCGGGCGTTATTATTTTTCTTTTGGTCGAAAAAAAATTGTTGCTTTTGCTGCGCAACAAACATTTTTATTTTGCTGTAATTCTATTTTTAATTCCTATTGTGAGTTATTACCTACTTCGTGAAAGATATAACCATGGCTACATTCAGCAGGCTTTTAACAATGAATGGTTGCCTAGATATTTGAATACAAAGGGCGAATACAACAATGAAAATTATTGGTACTATTTTATTTTGATGAAGAATGAGCAGTTCGCTTATTTTTTTCCTTTTGTTTTTATTTCGATTATTTGGTGTTGTTTTTTTGTGAAAGAAAAATCGTTGGGCAGATTTTTTTCTATTCAAACGCTTTCCTTTTTCTTCATCGTTTCAAAAGGCGGCAACAACACTTGGTATGATTTTCCGTTGATTATTTTTTCAGCAATTGTTGTTGGATTAACACTTCGCGATTTGATTTTTATCACCATTGATTTTATAAAGCTGAAACAAAAAAATATGGCCATCGGCATCATTGCTTTGTTAATTTTTGCTGTACCATATTTCACTACTGTTTATCAAAACACCAATATCAACACACATGATGATTCGCCAGAAATGTGCTATGGTTATGGATTTCGAGCTTTGCAGGAACAAAATATTTACACTACTAAATTTTTTGTTTTAGAAAAATACAACTTGCAAATGGCTTGGCATTTGAAAGACTACGTGGAAGTTTTTAATCAAACCAAACACTATCAAGTTACTCGAATTAATGATTGCAGAAAACTGAAAGTAGGCGATGTGGTGATGACACCATTTTGGGAACAAAAGGATTCGCTGCATCAACAATTTGTTTGCAAAACTTTGTTGAATGAAAACAACTGTGAACTGATAAAACTCACTGCTTTGAAGCAGTAATCGTTTTTCCCGGTTCTATTTTTTTTGTTTCTAACTGTCCATATCTTTTTTGTTTGTTCGTAATTTTTTTGTTTAACTTTAGTCGAACAATTTTTCAAAACCACTTAAACAAATTATTTTATGAACTGCTTAATTCATTGCTGGTGGCAAATTTTAGCCGCTACAGTTGCTTACTGGATGCTTGGTGCTTTATGGTTTAATCCAAAAGTTTTTGGAACCCTTTGGCAAAAAAGTCACGGCTTGCCCGAGATGACCGAACAAACAAGAAAAGAAGCCATGAAAATGATGCCAATGATGATGTTGAAATCGCTTATTTTTTCAATGATGATTTGCATTGCACTGTGTTATTTTATTTGCATGGGCTGCTGTTCTTCAGGTCATTGTACAGGTCCTGATATGTGTATGCCCATCATGATGCACAACTTGAAAGTAGCGCTGCTGGTGAGTATTTTCGCTATCGGCGGCGGAATGTCAATGGGATATACTTATCAAATGAAACCCCTTTCTGCTTATTTGGTAGATATTGGTTATCATGTTGTTGCATGTTGTGTTGCAGTGGCAGTGCTTCATTTACTTTGTAGTCATTGCGGCGGATAAGCAAATTTATTTTCAAGCAATAAAAAACGGCGAAGGATTTTTCTTCACCGTTTTTTGTGGATTAGTTTTGAATTGAATTCTTCCTGATTTGTGAGACTTTATTGTTGTATTTCATTAGCAAATTAGCATATTATCACATCATCACATTGTTCTATTCTTCAATCAAAATTTCATCTACAAATAACCAAGCAGGTTCGCCTTTGCTCCAATGCCAAGCTGGCAATTTGCCATAATTTTTTGCTGTTACTTTATAGTAACGATATGGTTTTGCAACTGCCACTGTCTGTACTTCTGGGCTGATAACCTGACCAGTAGGTTTGTAAAATCTTACCACAACATCTTTTAATATAGCATGGTCAATCGTATCACTCACATTTGTTTTTACAATGGAAATTGGTTCAAAAGTTTTTCCATCATTGCTGCCTTCAAAAATTACTTGCGGTGGCATCATCACCCATGCGCCTTGGTCTTGCAAACAACCGAGTCCGATAGATTTTAATTCTTTTGAAGAACCCACATCAACAATACCTACAAAATCTTTTCCGGCATAACCTTGCCAGTTGCCAATGCGCCAGTTTTCAGTACCACGTTCTAAATCAATCAAAGCATCTTCGCCACCAGCGGCGTAGAGATTATCGTATTTGGAAATCAACTGCAAACGGCGGTTGGAAGGTAACATTCTGAATTCAGAAGAAATCACTGCACTTTTTTCTTTTGAAATTTCATTCATTGCATAAGCATCAATTTTGCAAGATTGATGAATGACAAAAGAAGATTTGTATGGCTGAAAATCTTTTCCATTTATCGAAAAATAAACGGGTGAATTATCAATCGTTTTTATTTCAACACGAAATGAATCGTTGAAATTTTTTGAAGGATTGTTGAAGAATGGAGTGATGGAAAAGTCCGACTTCATTGCGTCCGCAGACTTTATCTTTTCTTCCCAGCTTTCCCTTACAGTCAATTCCATTGATTTCATTTGAGCGTAATTTACTTTATTAGAAAACCCAAAATGAATTTTTGTATTTTTTAGGTAAGCATAATCCACAGTTGCAAAACCATCCCAATCTTTTTCATTATTTATTGTAATCATTTCAAGAATTGAATCATTTTTTGTTCGATTCGAAGAAATTCTTAGATTAGAAATATTTCCAGCATTTACTTTTATTTCGCTGAAATTTGGATATCCTAAAACAAAATCATTTTTGCCTGGACATAAGCCATACAAACCCATCGCACTCATTACATACCATGCACTCATTTGTCCGCAATCTTCATTACCAATTAATCCATCGGGAGAATTTTTATAAAATTCATTTTGAGTTTTGAATAATAAGTTTCGTTCTTCATCATGTCTACTCGTTTGACTCAAACAGTAAATTAAATGGTGACTTGGTTCGTTGCCATGTGCATATTGTCCAATCAAGCCTGAAATATCAGCTTGATTTCTACCGTGGGTTTTTTCTTCTGCAGAAAACAAATTGTCTAAATGATATTCTAAACTTCCAATTTTATACAATTTATTTAATCCCATTAAATCATGTGGCACTGAAACCGAGTACTGCCAAGCATTTGCTTCGGTGTAATTATTATTCACTTCATAAGGGTCGAAGTTTTTTATCCAGCTTCCGTTTTTCTTTGCCTGAAAAAATCCATTTTCAGGATTGAATAAATTTTTCCAGTTCTGCCCACGTTTTTCAAAATAATTGTAATCATCCGTTTTGCCCAAAGCCTTTGCCATTTGTGCAATGCACCAATCATCATAAGCATATTCCAAAGTTTTTGAAACGCTTTCATTATCATCTTCGCTGCTGATATAACCTTTCTCTTTGTAAAATTTTAAACCGTTGCGGTCTTCCATGGCGCTGTGTTTCATGGCTTCAAAAGCTAAGTTGGCATCATAGCCACGAATGCCTTTGTTGTAAGCATCCCAAATCACACTCACACTGTGATAGCCAATCATGCAATCGGTTTCGTTGCTGC
>CAIQHW010000531.1 GCA_903871715.1 uncultured bacterium | reverse complement strand
TGAAATTTGAACAGCTTGAAGAAAAAAAGGTGGAGAAAATTTCATCGAAAAAAGTAAAATTGGATGGTCCAAAAGTGGTGGGCAAAATGGAAAATTTAGCCGACATTCCTGATTCTACGAAGCCTGCTGATGCCAAAGAGATGAAGAAAATTGGCAAAAAGAAAAAGGATGATTCCGAAGCTGCGGCAGTCACAGCAGCCGAAGAGAAATCCAAATCGAAAATAAAAAAAGAAGAAGAGCAAATTGCACCAGAAAAATTAAGTTCAACTATTCAAGAAGTTCGATTTGCACAAGATGAAAAGAAACCCGACGAGCCTGAAAAAATTGAAACCAAACGGGTAGAAATATTTCGCCCAAAAGTGATGGGCACAATTGATTTATCAAAAATTGATGACAGCACAAAACCTATTCATAAGCCCGAAGATAAACGCCCTCGAAAGCGCATCACGCCTGCAAAACCTGAACGATTAAAACCCATTGTTGATACATCGAAGCAAGCAGAAAACAAAAGTAATCGTGCTGGTGGGCAAGGTTTTCAACCTGGTGGCGGCAATAGAAATAATCCTACCAATCGGGGCAGAAGAGAGGTGCAAGCACCTTTAGATGAAAAAGCAATTCAGGAAAAAATCAGAAATACGCTGGCTCAATTGAGTGGTGGTTCGCAAAAAAGCAAGCAATCGAAATATAGAAGAGAAAAGCGCCAATCACATGCTGATGCTGCAGCAGAAGCTGAAGCGATGCAAGATGGCAGCAACGTGTTGAATGTTACTGAATTTATTTCAGTAAGCGAATTGGCTACTATGATGAATAAATCAGTTACTGATGTCATCATGGCTTGTATGAGTTTGGGGGTGGTAGTTTCTATCAACCAACGATTAGATGCTGAATTGATTGAGGTAGTAACTAGTGAATTTGGTTTTGAAGCCAAATTTATTTCGGTAGAAGATGAAACTGCATTTGATAATGAACAAGATGCACCTGAAGATTTAAAACCACGTCCGCCAATTGTTACCATCATGGGTCACGTTGATCATGGTAAGACATCATTATTGGATTATATCCGTAATGCGAATGTGGTGGCAGGTGAAGCTGGTGGTATCACACAGCATATTGGGGCATATGAAGTAACATTGCCAAACGGAAAAGAAATTACCTTCTTAGATACCCCAGGTCACGAAGCGTTTACCGCTATGAGGGCTCGTGGTGCAAAAGTTACAGATATAGCAGTCATCGTGGTTTCAGCCGATGATGCCGTGATGCCGCAAACCAAAGAAGCCATTAGCCATGCGCAAGCGGCAGGTGTGCCAATCATTTTTGCCATTAATAAAATTGATAAAGATGGCGCAAATCCTGATACGATTCGTCAGCAATTAGCAGGTATGAATTTGTTGGTTGAAAGTTGGGGTGGTAAAATTCAAGAACAAGAAATTTCAGCAAAAAAAGGATTGAACATTGATAAACTGTTAGAGAAAATTTTGTTAGAAGCTGAAATGTTGGATTTAAAAGCTAATGCTGAAAAAGCCGCAGTAGGCTCTGTAATTGAAGCTACATTGGATAAAGGTAGAGGTTATGTAGCTACTATATTAGTGCAAGAAGGCACTTTGCAAATTGGCGATATGATGGTGGCAGGTTCGCAATATGGCAGAATTAAAGCCATGACTGATGAACGTGGTAACAGAAAAGCAAAAGCAGGTCCCTCAACACCAGTGCAAATTTTGGGTTTGGATGGCGCACCGCAAGCAGGTGAAAAATTTAAAGTATTTAGTGATGAACAAGCGGCTAAAGAATTAGCAACTCGCCGTCAGCAAATTATACGTGAACAAGGCTACAGAACTAAGAAACACATTACTTTGGATGAAATTGGTCGACGATTGGCATTGGGCAATTTCAAACAATTGAATGTTATCGTAAAAGCCGATGTGGATGGCTCGGTAGAAGCATTGAGCGATTCATTAATCAAATTATCAAATACCGAAATTCAGGTGAATGTGGTGTTGAAAGCTGTTGGGCAAATTTCAGAAAGTGATGTATTGCTGGCTTCAGCATCCGATGCCATCATTATTGGTTTCAATGTTCGTCCAAGTATGCAAGCTCGTAAACTAGCAGAAGGTGAAAACATCGAAATCAAATTATACAGTATTATCTATGCAGTAATTGACGATATCAAAGGCGCTATCGAAGGTATGATGGAACCGAAGATGGAAGAAAAAATATTGTGTAATGTAGAAATCAGAGAAGTATTTAAAATTGATAAAGTGGGTACTATTGCTGGTTGTACCGTATTGGATGGTAAAATTACTCGTAACACCAAAGTACGATTGGTTCGTGATGGTATCGTAATTTATACTGGTGAATTGGCATCATTGAAACGTTTTAAAGATGATGCGAAAGAAGTAACATCGGGCATGGAGTGTGGTATGGGTATCAAAAACTTCAACGATATTAAAGTAGGCGATATTATTGAAGGCTATGAAGAAGTAGAAGTGAAAAAGAAAGGTTAATTCAATTTACCATAATTTTAAAAAGCCGTTTCAAATTGAAACGGCTTTTTTTGATTAATTCCTAAAGCAAATCATCAACAAATATTTATTGTGAAAAGGATTATTTTGACATTGCTAAATTTCTGAAATTATAAACGGTTCCAAGAAATTCTCGAAACCGCTTACAAAGTGCAGGTGGAGGGACTCGAACCCACACACCTTTCGGCATCAGATCCTAAGTCTGACGCGGCTGCCAATTTCGCCACACCTGCGTTTTTTAGGAGTGCAAAGGTATAACTATTTTAAAGAAATAAAATTTTTCAGGCAAAAATCTATTCACTTTTCCTTATTCAATAATTAATCACTTGCTCTTGAATCATTGCAGGAATTTTGCGATACTCATATTGTTGATTACGTAATTGTGGCTCGAAACCTGCTTCTTTAATGGCTTCTTGAATAGAACGATAAGTGAAACGATGCGGAGCACCAGCTGCACTCACCACATTTTCTTCCAACATAATGCTACCAAAATCATTTGCGCCTGCATGCAGAGCCAGTTGTGCTACTTGCCTTCCTACAGTTAACCACGATGCTTGAATGTTGATGATATTAGGCAACATCATTCTACACAAAGCAATCATACGAATATATTCATCGGCAGTTGATTTGTTGTGAACGCCTTTTATTTCAGCCAATAAAGTATCTACATCTTGAAACGTCCAAGGAATGAAAGCCAAGAAACCTTTTGCTGATGCAGGTTTTCGACTTTGCACTTCCCGAAGTTTTACTAAATGTTCAAATCGTTCTTCAATTGTTTCTACATGTCCAAACATCATGGTTGCTGATGTGGTGATGTTTAATTGATGCGCTTCTGCCATCACATCCAACCATTCTTGCGCCGAACATTTGCCATTGCTAATTAATCTGCGCACTCTGTCTGTTAAAATTTCAGCACCAGCACCAGGCAACGAATCCATGCCAGCTTCTTTTAAAATGGTTAAAGTTTCTTTATAAGAAAGTTTTGAAACACTTGAAATATGCACTATCTCAGGCGGTCCGAGCGTATGTAATTTTAAATGCGGATACAACTTTTTTAAATCCCTAAATAAATTGGCGTAAAAATCTATGCCCAATTCGGGATGATGCCCACCTTGTAAAAGTAGTTGGTCGCCGCCGTAGGCAAAGGTTTCTTCAATTTTTCGCTTATAAGTTTCTATATTAGTAATATAACTTTCGGGATGCCCAGGCACACGAAAAAAATTGCAAAATTTGCAATTCGCCACACACACGTTGGTGGTATTTACGTTTCTATCAATTTGCCAAGTAACTTTATTATCGGGCTTTTTAATTTTGCGCAATTCATTTGCAATCAGCATCAATTCGGCTGTGGGCGCATGTTTGAACAAATATGTTCCTTCTTCGGCAGATAAAAATTCAAAGCGCAAAGCTTTGTCTAAAAGATTGTTAATTTCCATTGCGGCAAAAATAAGTTTTAAAACGTGGATAAAAAATGAATTGCGTCAGTTGCTTAAAAGATTTAGTTTTATCTTCGCCAACTGTTAAACACTAAAACACAAAAAGCATGTCTTGGTTTAAAAGAAGAATTCAAGGAATCACTACCAGCACT
>CAIQHW010000530.1 GCA_903871715.1 uncultured bacterium | reverse complement strand
GTGTAGGTTTAGCCAAACGCTTAGCTGCAGTTCGTTGGGGTGTTACGATAAATTTGTTGTGGGCTTGGATTTTATCTATCCCAGTAAGTGGATTAATGGGCGCAATTATTTTTTGGACAACAAAATTGTTTCATTAACATGGTTTTACTTTTTAAATAAAATCCACCAATTTCGGTTAACTATTTAACCACTCCAACGCATTTTTATACAACAATTTTTCCTTTGCTTCCTTAGTGTAATTCATGCTTTCAATCAATGCTCCTGGCATATCTTCTCCCAATGGAAATGGATAATCGGTGCCCATGCAAATTTTATTTTCGCCCATCATTTTTACGATAAAATCTAATGAATTAGCATCGTGTGTTAAAGCATCTAACCAAAATTTTCCTAAATAATTTTTCGGATGAATCGGATTGTCAACGGCTACTAAATCGGGTCGGCAATCGAAGCCGTGCGCAATTCTCCCGAAGGTATAAGGAAATGAACCACCGCCATGTGCAAATGCCAAACGCAGATTGGGCAAACGTTCCATCGTACCACTAAAAATCAAACTACAAATAGCTCGGCTACTTTCGGCTGGCATACCCACCAACCAAGGCAACCAATATTTTTTGTAATCGGCTTCGCCCATCATTTCCCAAGGATGCACAAACACAGCAGCACCAATCTTTTCAGCTGCTTGAAAAAACGGAAAATATTTTGCATCGCCCAAATTTTCCTGATTTACATTGGTTCCAATTTCAACACCTTTCAATTTCAAATCCTTCATACACCGCTCCAGTTCTGCAATTGCCAGCTCCACATCTTGTAATGGAACAGTGCCGATGCCGAAAAAACTATTTGAATGTCGGCTGCAAACTTCAGCAATATGGTCGTTGAAAAAACGAGAAGTTTCCAATGCGTCTTTTGGCTTCGCCCAATAATTAAATAGAACCGGGATGGTGGACAAAACTTGTTGTGAAACCGAATGTTTTTCCATATCAACCATTCTTACTTCACCATCCCAACAATTTTCTTCTACTTCACGGAAAAATTTATCGCCCTTCATCATCCTTGCACAGCAAGGCTTTGAGCCATCGTGATGCAAATGTATAAAATCACCGTAGCCAAATTTATTTGCCCAGTTAGGAATATGCTTGGGCATTATATGTGTATGAATGTCGATTTTCATTTTGAAAAATTGTTTGGCAAATCTCAAAAAAAAATCGCCTAAGTTTTAGCAACAAAGGCGATTTTTTGAAAAAGAATTTTCTCGAAAAAAAATTATCTACTCTTTATCAGTTTCAAATTTTTGGTTTCATCCCCAATCGAAATTTTGATGAGATAATTGCCAGATGATAAATTGTTTCCAAAGTTAAAAGTGTATTCGCCACTAACCAATTCTTTTTTATCAGAAATGTTTGAAACCTGCTGCCCAAGCATATTTAGCACTTTAATGCTCACTTGGTTGTTGGCATTTAAATGCAATTTTAAAGTAGTAAAATCTTGATACGGATTTGGATAAATATCTACATTGGTTCCATTTGCAAATAGGTTGGTGATACCAACATTGTAAATGTGCAGCGTATCGTAAGCATACAAGGTGCAACCAGTGCTATTATCATAAATAGATAGTGCTACATAAAATGTTCCACTATTGGTGTAAATATGAGCAGCAGAAGTGGTGGAAGCAGATGTGCCATCACCAAAATCCCAATTTACATTACCAATGCTGCCCGAAAATTGTAAATTGAAATTAATAGTTTGATTTAGAACTTGCGAACCGCTAACTACAATAATTGGTGCAGTTAATAAATTAACTATCACAACATGGCTTGTAGAGTCGCTGCCAAAGCTATTGTTCACTTTTAATTTCACAGTATAATTTCCATTTTGAGAATAATTATGATAAGTATTTTGCTGTGTTGATGTAACACTTCCATCACCAAAATTCCATAGCCAATTTGTTGGTACATTGTATGAACTATCAGCAAAATAATAAGTTACAAAATTACAACTACTATTATAAATATTCCCTACAAACCTTGCTACTGGTGGATTTGAATTAATTCCAATAGTAACAGTATCTTTCAAATAATAAGTGCAGCCATTGTTGGTGTAGTAAGTGATGAACAAATAATAAGTACCTGGATTTGTGTAAATGTGCGACAATGAATTGGTGTAATAATAACTACCATTTCCATCACCAAAATTCCAATAAACTTGACTTAATGAACCACTATAAGTTGCACTAAATTGAATAGGCGAACCTGCTACCATTGAACCTGAATGTAGAATTTTTGGCGCTGGATAAACCGAATTTACAAACACTGTTTGAGTAGTTGAATCGCTGCCAAAAGAATTTTTTGTAATTAATTTTACAATAAAGTTCCCATTTGAAGTGTAGCTGTGATTAGGATTTTGAGCTGTTGAAGTTTTTCCATCTCCAAATTTCCACAACCATGAAGTTGGGTGATATGCAGAATTATCGATGAAATAATATAGCTCACTATCACAATAATTATTGTAGTAATTTTCATAAAATGCAGCAACAGGAGGATGTGGATTTTGATGAATAATAATTGAATAATCTTCAGCTTGCCCATAACCTAAATTAGCGCAAGGGTAGTAATAAGTATTATCATCTGCAATCACTCTCATGCGCAGCTCTTGATTATAAACAATTGTACCAGTTGTATTGATGTATAAAGTGCCAGTGAAAAAATTATTTGACCCAGCGTAATACATTTGCATTTGCTCAGCATTATCTTGAATACCATTGTTGTTGTAATCAATCCAAATGGAATAGTATTGATAGTTAGTTGAGTTTGGTTTTTGAATGGTAAAACTAACGTGACTGCTATCCATTACACTTGTAGAATCGGTGCAAGTAAAATCTTTATATCCTTCCAATGCTGTGCCGCTAATGCGATTGATGTGATTCATTAAAAAATGCACCATGCCATAATTGGCATTTGGGGTGTAAACAGAAGCTGTACAATTAGTACCAATTGGACCCGAAACTGAATTGATGTGAATGGTTTTTGTAGCCGTGTCACAAACCCCTGAATTGTTGCAACCAATTAATTTGACTTGATAATTACCTGCTGAAGTATAGGTGTGGTAAGGATTTTGAACAATATCAGAATTACCATCACCAAAATTCCAACTCCAAATAGAAACAAAATTTGTTGAGCTATCATTAAATTGAACCGAGCCATTGCACGATGAAGTTTGCGCTCCAAATTTTACACAAGGCACCGAGTCTAAATTGATAATGTAAGGAATAGCATATTGAGGATGTGATGGGTCGTTGGAATTGATGATTGCATTGCCGTTATGATTACCGCCTTGCAGTCCTTTGTTATTCAGTGTTACATACAAAGTATCGTGTGAGGATGGTGGAACAATTACATTGCCCGATGGTGTCCATTTTGAAACATTATTTTGATGAATCCATTTAAACACATTTCCAATTAATTGTTGCGAAAGTGTACCATTCGGTTGATAATAATCAAAACCTAAATACACCACAAACCCACTTCCCATAGGTATTAGCGTTACTGCATCAACATTTGTATTGTAAGTAGCTAACTGAATTTTATTAGCATTTGCAATATTCATCAAACAACTGTACCAGCCCGTATAAAATGGTGTAGGCATATTGTTCATGATAGGATGCGATGGATTAACCACATCGCAATAATAGCCTCCAGTGGTGTACATAGAGCCTGAAATCAAACCAGTATTGTTCAACGATTGCATTTGACTATAATAATAATTGCCCATCACTACTGCTACTCCGCCGCGGTTTACAAAATTTTGCAACGCCGATGCATAGTTTAAATAATCTGAATTTGCCGAATTAGAATTTAGTGTTGGCAATACAAAAACATCTTTACCAACTAATGCTGCTGCTAATTGCGAACCCGAATTAGTTGCCGTTTCAGTCAATTTATATTTAGTGAATTGTGTGTTCAAAGCCGCTATGGCATTGGGAAAACGATAAGTAGTATCGGCTCCATAAGTGAGTGCTAAAATTTTTAAACTATCATTTACTTTGTTGTTGTTTACTATTAAAGTATCGCCACCAGTGTTTTGAATGTAAACAGGAACTATTATGCTATCTGCACCGCAGCTGGCTAAATGCACATGAATGCTGCTGGGTGAAATAACTGTAAGATGCGGTGCTGGCTTGGCTTGCGCCGATAAACATATTTTTTGATTGCCTGCGTTGGTTTGTAAAAATAAAGTATCGGTAAAATTTCCAATCGTTGTTGAGTAGAATGAAACAACTGTTGTGTCGGTTGAATAAGCTAACACAAAGGGTTTTAAAGAGTTGGGCACAATTGAAAATTTGCTGCCATTAAAATTGTGTGAGTTAATAAATAGTGTATCGCAGCCCAAATTGTGAATAAGCAAAGTATCATACTTGTAAAAACTTTGGTACACTTTTCCATAAGCTAAACAATTTTGCGATAATGAAATGTTTGGTACGCCATGC
>CAIQHW010000529.1 GCA_903871715.1 uncultured bacterium | reverse complement strand
GCTATTTTCAAAAATTGAAAACCTGTGGTGCCGCTGCGGCTATCGCCATATTTTGGAAATATTTGAGCCGTTGAATTTTTGCAAAATATTAATGCCAGCAAGAAAATAAAAACAACCTTTTTCTTCATTGTGCTGCAAGATAATTGTAATTTTATTTTGGTTTTGTAAATTTTATGTAAATCAAAAAAACGCTAACCAATCAGTACTTATTGACATTTTGTGGAAAACAAAAAATGCTGCATTTTACTTTCATTCAACATCGAATTTTATCTTTGTTTTTTTCAAAAATAATTTTACACAATGAAATTTGTTGTTTCTACTTCAACGCTTTTAAAACAATTACAAAATATTAGTGGTGCATTAGCTGGCAATAAAGTGTTGCCTATTTTAGATAATTTTTTATTTGACATCAAAAAAAACAATCTCACACTTTGCAGCAGCGACCTAGAAACTAGCATGATTGCTACAATGGAAGTAGAATGCAAAGACAATATTAAAGTGGCTATTGAAGGTAAACAGTTGTTGGATGTTTTAAAAAATTTGAGCGAACAGCCCCTAACATTTAAGGTTGATGAAACTTTTTCTGTTGAAATTTCATCTGACAATGGCGTTTATAAATTGAATGGCGAAGACGGTGATAATTTTCCGAAAATACCAAAACCATCAGGCGAAACAGGCGAATTAACAATGGCCGGCGGAACATTAGCACATATCATCGGCAGCACTTTTTTTGCCATCGGGCAAGAAGAATTGCGCCCAGCCATGACGGGTTTATTTTTTCAATTGGGGATAGACGGTAGCTGTTTTGTAAGCACTGATGCACATCGTTTGGTTCGCATTAAACGTCCTGATTTAAAACATACAGAATCTGCAAATTTTATTGTGCCACGTAAATCAATCAGTGTTTTGAAAAATGTTTTGCCTGCTGATTTAACACCTGTTAAAGTGGCTTATGACAAAAACAACGCCTATTTTGATGCAGGAAATATTCAACTGATTTGCCGCTTAATTGACGCAAAGTATCCTGATTATGAAGCTGTAATTCCTGCGGAAAATCCTAACGTGCTTTCTATCAATAAAGATGATTTATTTGCTGCCTTGAAAAGAGTAAGCATCTTTTCTAACAAAACCACCAACCAAGTGGCTTTCAACTTAAAAGGAAGCACATTGCATATCAACGGACAAGACATTGAATTTTCAAATGAAGCCAACGAATCGTTAGCTTGTAATTACAGCGGAGCAGATTTAGAAATTGGGTTCAACGGCAAATTTTTAATTGATATGTTGGCTGCTATCAATTCTGAAGCGATTCGTTTTGAAATGAGTTCACCATCTCGTGCTGGTTTGGTATTACCCGAAAAGCAAGCAGATAGCGAAGATTTGCTGATGTTGATTATGCCAATTATGTTGAGCGGAAATTATTAATTCTTTTCCTGGATCATTTTTAATTTATACGGTGTTAAATTCGTTTTGATGGGTTGTTGATTGGCAGATTCAACACCAATAAATTCAATTTTCAATCCTTCTTTTCTGAATTGGTCGCCCATGTTTAATGCCAACAATTTTTTGTTAGGTTCATTATCGGGTACAATTACAAAATTGGTAGAACCCTTCGGATAGTTGACAATAGTGCCTGTCAGCGGATACTTGCGTTGTTCTTTTTTCTTTTTGCTCATGGCAAACGAAGCGGTGAAAACAACAAAAACCGATAATGCGGTTAGGAGAATTATTTTTTTCATTG
>CAIQHW010000528.1 GCA_903871715.1 uncultured bacterium | reverse complement strand
GCGCAAATTTAATGTTTTATTTTCAGAAAATAAATTTGCTGTTTTTAAAACAAAAATTTGGTTTACATAAAACGAAACTTTCTACAATCAATAAGCTCTCAACGGCATCAAGTTGGCTTTCTCCATCCGCTCCAGCATTGGTTTACGAGCTGTTGATATGGTATCACGTAGATATTGTTCTATCATCAAACTGGCAATGGGTGCAGCCCAATCATTTCCAAAACCTGAATTTTCTACCACCACAATAATAGCTATTTTAGGATTTTCTCGAGGTGCAAATGCACCAAACAAACTGTGGTCTTTGCCATGTGGATTTTGTGCAGTACCCGTTTTTCCACAAATTCTAATTCCCTCTACACGTGCATTGGGCGCAGTTCCCATAGTAATTACACCTTCCATGCCATCAATCATGTCATCAAAATATTGTCGGTCAACTTTGGTGTAATGTTTCACTCGAAATTTATTTAAAACAGTGTCGCTGCTACTTTGAAATTTTTTTGCCACATGCGGAATGTAGTAATAGCCACGATTGGCAATGATGGCAAATTCATTGGCAATTTGCAGCGGTGTTGCCAACACTTCGCCTTGCCCAATTCCTAAAGAAATAATGGTGGGCGAACGCCAAGCCGTACCTTTATATTTTTTGTTGTAGTAGGCTGCATCAGGCAATAGGCAAGGCTTTTCAGATGGTAAATCAATTCCTAATTTTTTTCCAAAGCCGAATGACGCAATAATATCGTGCCACACATCAAAGGCATCTTGTACATTTCTACCAATGTTATCATTATCAATAGTGAGCCGAAAAGCTTGACAGAAGTAAGCATTGCAGCTATTGTAAATACCTTGGGTTAAATTGCCGGCCGATGGATGTTCATGACATTTAATGGTTAAATTATTTAAATGATACCCACGAGAACACGGATAACCAAAATTAGGCGTAATACTTTTTGTTTGCAAAGCCGTCAAACCCACCAGTAACTTGAATGTAGAGCCTGGCGGATAATTTGCCATCAAAGGTCTATCCAACAATGGTTTCATCGAATCAATATTTAAAATGCGAAAATTTTTGCCTCGTTCGCGACTATTTAATAAATTAGGGTCGTAAGTTGGTGAACTCACAAATGCAAGTATCTCGCCACTTTCAGGCTCTATGGCTACTATACTTCCAATTTTATTTTTCATCAATCGCTCACCCAATTCTTGCAATGTAATGTCTAACCCCAAAGTTAAATTTTCACCTTCCACGGCTAAAGTATCCTCTGCACCATTGTTGTAGCTGCCTTGCTCACGTGAACGTGCATCAACTAATACTAATTTTATGCCTCGTGTGCCACGAAGTTGCTGCTCATATTGTTGCTCGATGCCACTCATTCCAATATAATCGCCCGAACGATAATACTTATTTCGCTTCAAAATTTTATCATCCACTTCGCTGATGTAGCCTAGGACATGTGCTGCACAATTATGCTCATAACTGCGCACGGTTCGTATTTGCGAATAAAATCCAGGAAAGTTGAACAAGTTTTCTTCAAATCGTGAGTAAATTCTTTGAGGTAATTGTTTTAATAAAGGCGAAGGTTTGTAAGGTGTTTCATAAGCCTTTTTTAGTGCTATAATTAAGGATGGTTTGTCAATTTCTAATAACTCACAAAATAAAGTGGTATCGAATTTTACAACTTGTTTTGGCACAATCATTAAATCATATTGAGCTTGATTACACACTACCAGTCTGCCTTTTCGGTCATACATCGAACCACGAGAAGGATATACTGTTACTTTGCGCAAAGCATTTGCATCGGCCATTTGTTTGTAATTTTTATCAACAATTTGTAGATAAAATAATCGCAGCAAATAAAGCGCAATCATGCCAAAAAAAATCCATTGCAAAACTGATTTGCGATTAGAATTGATATCCATAAAATTTTAGAAACAGCACAAAACTATGATTTAAAAATGAGTCGAGAAAACACAGCGATTAAGAAGCAGTTTTACTAAAAAAAATAAAGCACTCCCTTAAAGTTTTAGAATAATGCATTTAAAGTTC
>CAIQHW010000527.1 GCA_903871715.1 uncultured bacterium | reverse complement strand
CCGTAAACAATACACGATAAAATTATCATCCACAAACCTTCAGATGGGTTTCCAAAAGCAAACAATCCAAATCGTAAAACCCAAGCCAGCATGGAAATGAGCATCACATTTTTAATTCCAAATCGCTTCAAGAAAAATGGAATTGCTAAAATAAAAAGTGTTTCGCTGATTTGCGAAATAGACATGATGATGGTAGAATATTTCACCACTAACGAATTGGCGTAAGCTGGATTATTTTTAAATTCTGAAAGAAATGTATCGCCGTACATATTCGTCAATTGCAGCGCAGCTCCCAAGAACATAGCGAAAATAAAGAACAAAGCCATTTTGTAATTACCAAACAATTTGAAAGCATTTAGTCCTAATTTTTCAGCAAGCGAAGCATTTTCTGCAATTAATTTTTGCGGAGGACATTTTGGTAAGGTAAAAGAATATACGCCTAAAATAATTGCCGAAAACGCAGCGATGTTAAACATGTTGGCAGATGATTTATTGCCCGATAAATTTGTGAGCCACATGGCAGCAATAAAACCAATTGTTCCCCAAACTCGAATAGGCGGAAATACTTTTACTACATCAAAATTGTTATTTTTTAAAATGGTGTAAGCCACCGAATTTGATAAAGCTATTGTGGGCATGTAGCAAAGCATAGCTGCAAAAACAACCCAATAAAATGATGTGGCATCATTCATTTGTGGTAAGAAAAATAATGCAATGCCGCTAAGAATATGCAATGCGCCATATAATTTTTCTGCGTTAATAAATTTGTCAGCAATAATTCCAGTTAATGCAGGCATTAAAATAGATGAGATGCCTAATGTGGAAAAGATCGCCCCGAATTCCACACCAGTCCAATGTTTGGTGCCAAACCAATAATTGCCAATGGTAATAAGCCATGCACCCCAAACAAAAAATTGTAAAAAACTCATCACAGTTAAACGTAGCTTTATACCCATTGTAATTTGGTTTTTTTAAGATTGAATTATAAACGTGAATCTGGAACGTTGGCTGCTGAATTATTTATCACAGGCTCGTTTGCAGTTGATGAATGAAAACTTGTGTTGGAAGATAAATTCACTTCAGTTACTTTTCCATTTTCGCATCTGATAGTTCGCGATGGAAATTTTTGCATAATCATATAATCGTGTGTGGCTATTAGCATGGCTGTGTTCGACTCACGAGCAATTTGTTGCAACAGCGCAATAATTTCATCGCTTGTTTCGGGGTCTAAATTTCCGGTGGGTTCATCGGCTAAAATTAATTCGGGAGAATTTAGCAAAGCTCTTGCTATGACCACTCGTTGCTGCTCGCCGCCTGACAGTTCGTAAGGCATTTTAAATCCTTTGGTTTTTAATCCTACCAAATTCATCACCTCATCAATGCGCAATTTTATTTTCGCATTGTCTGTCCAACCTGTTGCTTTTAATGCAAATGCTAAATTATCAAAAACATTTCTATCGCTCAATAATTGAAAATCTTGAAACACGATGCCTAATTTTCTTCGCAAGTTGGGCATCGTTTTCCAAGTTAATTTTTTTAAATCAAAACCTGCAACTGTGCCTTCGCCCTGCGTTAGCGGTAAATCGCCATAAATAGTTTTTAGCAAACTGCTTTTGCCAAACCCTGTTTTGCCAATTAAATAAACAAATTCGCCTTTGTCCATCTCAAAATCAACATCGCTTAAAATGAGCGACCTGCCTTGAAAAATGGAAATGTTGTAGAGTTGAATTATCATGATGATTTGTAAGTTTGTAAAAATAAAAAAAGGAAGTGCTT
>CAIQHW010000526.1 GCA_903871715.1 uncultured bacterium | reverse complement strand
GGAAAATCGCCATTTTTGGGCATTTTTAGATTGGTGGAACTAATGAGAATATAAGAATTGAAAATAAAAAAGGAAGCATGATTTTTCGTGCTTCCTTTTTTATTTAGAGTATGTTCTAAATATTATTGCGGCAGGGATAGTAGCGGAAATCCTTTTGCAGCGGAGGTTTTGAGCATTGGGCAAAAGATTGTAGCGAATAGCCCGAAGCCGCCAAAATAATTTTAGTGAATCAAACTAAACAATCGACTCCAGCGAATGTGTTTGAATAAATTGGTGGCGTTGCTATCCCAACTCATCCACACCATCCAAGCCTTGCCCACAATATGGTCTTCGGGCACAAAACCCCAGAAGCGGCTGTCTTGGCTATTGTGGCGGTTATCGCCCATCATCCAATAATAATCCATTTTAAAAGTATAGCTATCGGCTGGTTTGCCATTAATGAGAATTTGATTGCCATTTTGTTCTAATTTATTGCCTTCGTAAATGCTAATTAGTTCGCGATATAAATTGATACTTACCGAATCTAATCTTACAGTTACACCTTTTTTGGGAATCCAGATGGCACCGTAGTTATCAATATTCCAAGGGAAATGAATCGTATCAAATGGAAATAAAGGCCCTTCATCTAAACTAATTGTTTTAGCGGCTCTTACGTTAGGCACAATGGATTTTACATTGCCAAATTCTTTAAGCGCAGCCACATTTTCCTGTGATAAAAACATACGATACACATTGATACCACTTTGATAATCGTAAATTCCTAAATCATTAAAAGATTCCTGACTGATATCAGTGCCATTGGTGTAAATTAAATATTCCATTTCGCCTTGTGGTGCTTTGTATGCAGCAGCTCCGTTCACATACAATACGCCGCCTACTACTTTAATTGAATCGCCAGGCAAGCCAACGCAGCGTTTAATATAGTTTTCACGTTTGTCAACTGGTCGCGGCACACGATAATCAATGGGATAATTAAATACCACCACATCGTTGCGTTCTACATGACCAAAGCCGGGCAAGCGGTGATAATTCCAATGAACAATTTCGGAATAAGCTTTTGTGCCAATAATAGGCATGGTGTGATGTGCAAACGGAAATGCGATGGGTGTGTTCGGAATCCTTGGTCCATAGCTTAGTTTGCTTACAAATAAAAAATCGCCCACCAACAAAGTTTTTTCCATCGAAGGTGTGGGAATGGTATAAGCTTCTACAAAAAATGTGCGAATTAATGTGGCTGCAACAACTGCAAATACAATGGCATCAATCCATTCACGAGTTTTTGATTTCGGTTTTTGATTTGTTTTATCAGCCGAATTTTTTTTCCAAAATGATAAATTCATTTTTCGATTTTTAAAATTTTATGAAAACAAAATTAGAAATTAAATCATCAAATAATTTTTGATGAACTAACTACAAACGCTTTGTTGCTCAAAAAATTGAGCGATGATGAATTTGAAAATGTTATTTTATTCCTAACACTTCTTTAAATTCATACACACCTTTTTTTGCCACAATCCATTCCGCTGCCAAAATTGCTCCTTCGGCGAATCCGCTACGGCTGTGGGCTTTGTGGATTAATTCAATTTCATCTGCACCACTTTTATACAACACTTGATGTGTACCCACCACATTTTCTAAACGATGCGATTCGATTAAAATTGTTGGCGAAGAAATATGTTGCTCAATAATTTTTTGAATGGAAATAGCTGTACCGCTGGGCGCATCTTTTTTTTCGGTGTGATGAATTTCACTCATCGCAATGGCGTATTGCGGCTGGTTTTTCATCAACGATGCCGCATAATTATTGATGGCAAAAAACAAATTTACACCTACACTAAAATTGCTGGCGTAAACCATTGCGCCATCGCTTTTTTCAAAATCAGCTTTTACTTTTTCCAAATCATTCCACCAACCTGTTGTGCCGCAAACCACTGGTAATGAGGCTTTCAAGCACAACATTACATTTGAAATAGCCGAATCGGGTTTTGTAAATTCAATTGCTACATCCGCTTGCTTCAAATTTTCATAGGTTAATTCATGCAAATTATTACGCGAAATTTTTAAAATTATTTGGTGTTGGTTTTGTTTTAAAATAAGTTGTTCGATGGTTTTGCCCATTTTTCCATAACCGATTAATGCAATTTTCATGTGCCGATTGTTTTGCACAAATGTAAGATGAAAAAGGAGAGAAATTTTTTGAACCGCAAATCCGCCACCAACAAGCATTTAACAAATCATTTGCACTTTGAAATATACTTTGATTAAACCTTGGGCGTTAATCTTGTGTCTATTAAATATCAGTTTTGGAAAACAACAAAAACTAAAACAAAAATGAGAAAAGGATTTTTATTAGGATTGGCATTCGTAGTATTTGTGGCTGCAAACATAGCATCGGCGCAGCAAGAGAAAGCAGTACCAGCAAAAAGCCAAAATGCAATTGATAAAAAAAGCAACAAAGATTTAGACAAATCTTTTAAGCAAAATAAAAAAGGTGATCATCATCATAAACATCATAAAGGCGCTAAACCAGCACCAAAGCAGTAATTGAACAAAATAATTTCTTTCAGTCGAAAGAAATTTTAAAGATAAGAGGATTGGGTTTTTAGGTTTTATTTTAGAGCAAGCTCCAGTTTTTTAGGTTTTAACTGGGGCTTTGCTTTTTTTAGAAATGGCTGATTTGCCAAATAAAAAACGCAGACAAAAAATCTGTGAAAATCTTTTCATCTGCGTTATCTATGTTCCTTTTTTTCAAATCAATAATCCCCCAGCGTTTCAGGCAATTGCGCCAACGCTTTTGAAAGTTGTTCATCATTCGGTGCAACACCATGCCAGTTGTGGTCGTTCATCATAAAATCAACACCAAAACCCATGGCGGTTTTCATCAAAATCATTTGCGGTTTTCCATCGCCAACATTTAGTTTGCAACGCTCCAAAGTGCTTACCACATCAGCCATATCATTACCATTCATGTGAATCACAGTCCAACCAAAAGCTTTGAACTTTGCCTCTAAATCGCCGTTTGCCATTACCTTTTCGGTGGGTCCATCAATTTGTTGCAAATTCCAATCAACTATCGAAATCAAATTATCCAACTTGTGATGCGCTGCAAATTGCGCCGCTTCCCAAATTTGTCCTTCTTGCAATTCGCCATCGCCATGCAAACTAAAAACTAAATTTTTATCGCCATTCATGCGCTTGCTAAAAGCCGCTCCACAAGCCACACTCAAGCCTTGCCCCAACGAACCCGAAGCAATGCGAACACCTGGCAGATGTTCGTGTGTCGTCGGATGCCCTTGCAATCGTGTATTTAATTTACGAAAAGTGCTTAATTCTTTTACAGGAAAATAGCCTGCTCGAGCCAGCACACTATAAAAAACAGGCGAAATATGTCCGTTGCTTAAAAAGAAAACGTCTTCATTTTTTCCATCCATTTTAAAACTGGCATCGTGCTGCATGATCCGAAAATAAAGGGCTGTAAGTACATCAGCACAACCTAACGAGCCGCCTGGATGACCACTTTTTGCACCATGAACCTGACGTAAAATATCGCGACGAACTTGTGTGGCCGTGGTTTGTAATTGAGCAATTTCAAACATAATTTTTTGTTTTTGAGAATGCAAATGAACGCATCATTTTATAAAAATGAAGATGAACTTTTCAACCGATGTTTAAATCACATTCCAACTTATTGTGCCATCTTTTTCATCTTTCAATTGAATTCCTTTTTCAGCTAATTGATTTCTAATTAAATCGCTTGTTGCAAAATCTTTTTTGGCTTTTGCTTCTTTGCGCAAATTGATGAGTAGCTGTAAAACCTCATCCAGCTTATCGTTGGACGAATTTGAGTTTTCATTTTGTAAACCAAAGATGGTTTCAATAAAATCAACAAAAGTGGTTTTCATTTTTGCAAATATGGTTGAACTGATTTGCGAAACATCCAACTGATTATTTTTTATCGCAAAAATTTTACTTGCCAATTCAAATAAATTCGCCAATACCATAGCGGTGTTGAAGTCGTCATTCATCAATTCATAACAATCATCACACAACTTTTCAATTTCAAAATCTAATTCTGATTTTGATGAATTCTTAATTCCTAATTCATAATTCTTAATTATTTCCATTGCATTCATCAATCGCTGAAATCCTTTCTCTGCCGCTTGCAGAGCCTCGTTCGAGAAATCTAATGTGCTGCGATAATGTGTTTGCAACATAAAAAACCGAACCGTCATCGGCGAATACGCTTTCTCTAAAAGTGGATGATTACCCGTAAATAATTCGTGTGGCAAAAATCCATTTCCGAGGCTTTTGCTCATCCTTGTTCCATTCACAGTAAGCATATTAGTGTGCATCCAAACCTTTGCTGGACTTGTGTTGTAGCAGGCTTCGTTTTGTGCAATTTCGTTGGTATGATGTGTGGCTGCCAAATCCATTCCGCCACCATGAATATCAAATTGACTGCCCAAATATTTTTTACTCATTGCCGAACATTCGATATGCCAGCCCGGAAAGCCCATTCCCCAAGGGCTTTGCCACTGCATCAAATGTTCGGGCTTTGCTTTTATCCACAAAGCAAAATCTAATCTGCCATGTTTTTCATCCTGTCCGCCCAGTTCCCGTGTGCCTTCCAGCAAATCTTCCAACTTGCGATTGGTTAAAATTCCGTAAGGTTTTTGTTGGTTATATTTTTCTACATCGAAATAAATTGTGCCATCTACTTCATAGGCAAAGCCTTTATTGATAATGGTTTGCGTCATTTCAATCTGTTCTAAAATATGCCCAGTTGCGGTGGGTTCAATGCTCGGATTTTCACAATTAAATAAACGCATCACTTCGTGAAAACTAGTGGTGTAGCGTTGTACAATCTCCATCGGCTCCACTTGTTCTAATCTGGCTTTCTTCGCAAATTTATCTTCGCCTTCATCTCTATCACCCTCCAAATGCCCAGCATCAGTGATGTTGCGGACATAGCGAACTTTATAACCCGAAAATTTTAGGTAGCGATAAATAATATCAAACGAAATAAAAGTGCGGCAATTTCCTAAATGCACATCGCTGTAAACCGTTGGACCACACACATACATACCCACGTGCGGCGCATGTAGCGGTTCAAATTTTTCTTTTGTTCGAGAAAGTGTGTTGTAAATATGAAGCGACACGAAATTTATTTTTTATTGAGCGCAAATTTAGTTGAATTGATTTGGGAATGATAATTTTGATGCCATCTTAAATAAAAAATATTGCCGCAACATCTTGAAATAAAATCTGGCGATTCGCATTTAATAGTTTGGAAAATTGCCGAACCAATAGATTTTTATGTAGAAAAATTGTTGAATTGGCAAAATGATTTTCATCAAATAAAAAGCGAAAAACGAAAATTGCAATTTGCTGCAAGCCGCTATGTAGCTGCATTTTTGACCAATATTTTTGATGCTTCGCAATTTGCTAATGCAGAAGATAGAAGACCTTTTATCAAAAATTCTGAATTGCAAATTTCCATTTCGCACGATGAAAATTGGGTTGCGGTGATTATTTCAAAAAATAAAGTGGGGATAGATATTTTTTGCCCTACCGAAAAAGTTTTTCGAGTGGCACACAAATTTTTGAGTGATAGCGAAAAAATAATTTTGCAAAATCATTTCAGCAATGAAAATGAAAAACTAAAATGGTTCAGCATGCTTTGGTGTGTGAAAGAAACAGTGTTTAAATGGATGGGAAAAGATGCGATTGAATTTAGAGAAGATATGTTGCTGCAAAAAATTGAATCGGCTGAAATATTGATGAATACTGCATTTTACGGCAATGTGAAAGTTCAAACAAAATTCGAAAATGAATTTTGTTTGAGTTGGATTTAATTTAAAAATTGCTTTGAACTGAAACTTTTTTCTAAAAAATTTGTACAAATATTGATTGAAACCTTTTTATTTTTTCTAAAATTACTTTTTGTGCTAAAGCTTCTTCTAATTGCTTTCGAATATTGGCTTGTTCGATTTGCACCATAGCCAAAGCAGTTTCATGTTTATCGCCGGCTGTGCTTTTGGTTTCGTTGGCACCACTTTCTTTTAAATCATTCAAACGCTGTTGAAGCAACTGAACTTTGTCATTTGCGATTTAAAGAAAGTGAGAATTGATTTTTTGTTTCAATTAAATTTTCTGTGTAAGTAAAACTTAAAGATGAGCTATTACAAATATTGCTACAAGTGATAGAATCATAATTATTAAATGAATCCAGTACCATATCCATTTTGTTAATTCACTATTTTTTGAAAATTCCTCTACAATTATTTTTGTTTTTTCTTCATTGAAATATTGTCGCAATAAATAGTTAATTGAGATAAATATTGCAGAAAATAAACCAAGAAAAGTCAATCGTGAAAAAGAACTGAGAACATTCAGAGATGTGAGTCTTTGATAAATAACAACAATATCTAGTAAAAGAAAAATTAAAACAAGTGTCATCAACATTGTAGAATAAGTTCTTGGGTTTAAAGGAAATCCATAACCATTTTTTCTTCCCAAATATTGATAATAAAGTGCTCCAAAAATTTTCTCAAAAAAATTCATTGTTACAGTTTTAGTTAACCAATTCCTTCATCACATTTTGCACCTCAGGTGTGTTCCATTTGTCGAATACATTTTCAATGTTGGCTAATTTATCTAAATGAACACCATGTCTTTGTCCTTCATTATATGCAGTATGGTAGCTTATTTGCGGACTGAATGTTACTTGCGCATACATGCTTAAAAAGTTAGGATGCTCTGTTGCAATTCGGGCTTCAATTTTTTTGCGTAATAAAAATTTAGGGTCGCCAGTTTTATCTCTCATCTCAAT
>CAIQHW010000525.1 GCA_903871715.1 uncultured bacterium | reverse complement strand
TTTCGAAAAAAAGATTCCCATTCCCTACTCTTTTATTTATACCAACTTATTTTTAAAGGCATAAATAGCAATGCCGACAGAGTTTTAACGCCTAACTTTTCTTGAATTTTTGCTTTTTGTCTTTCAAATGTTTTTAAAGGCACATTCACTTGTTCAGTAATTTCTTTTAATGTTAGTTGCCAACAAATTTTTTCAATAATTCTCAACTCATGTGGTGTTAGCTCCACATTATCTAATTTGGTATAAGGGTTAAATCTGCTTCGAGTGATCAATTTATGAAGCTTTACATTTACTCGTTCATCTAACATATCGTTGCTTATGGTAAACCTTTTCGATAGCCAACATCAACTCATCTTTATCTAAATCTTTTAGCAAATGGTATTGACCCCCGCTTTCAGAATGCGAATATTAAATTTCTATCGTTCAACTTCATCTAAATCCGAAAAATGAATCTCTTTTTATTATACGCCACCTTTCCAAATCACGTAACAAATAAAGCTCAAAGCTAGCATTAGCGTGATGCCTACTATACCTTGCATTTGATAATCTCGGCGTTGGCGGCGAGCTACTGCAAAAGGAAGCAGATTACAACAAACACTCATCACCAAAATAAATCGAAATGAAAACCCTGCATAACTGGGCAATATTCGTCCTCTTAAAAAATCGCTCAATTGCGTAAAAAACACATAGCCCAATAATGGAAAAATTATCGCCAATATTGCGCCCATCCAAGCTTTATCAATTTTAAAGAAATTCATTTTATCCTAAAATTTTTGTGATAGCAGAAATATGTTGATGCGCTGTTAAATCAAATTGCACAGGCACTACCGACACAAGACCGTTTGCCAAAGCCCATTCATCGGTATCTTCAGCTTTATCATTACTTTCAAATTTTCCTGTGAGCCAAAAATATTTTTTGCCTCGTGGGTCGCGGCGTTCATCAAATTCTTCTACCCAATTCGCATATGCTTGTCTGCACACTTTCATGCCTTTTATTTCATTCAAATTTAACTTTGGAATATTCGCATTCAACAATGAATTTAGTGGCAAACCATGCCGCAAAACTCGTTCTGCAATTTTGGTAACAAAATGTTTTGATGCAGAAAAATCAGCTTCAAATTCATAATCCAATAATGAGAATCCAATGGATGGAATGCCGTCAATCGCCGCTTCTATGGCTGCACTCATGGTGCCGCTGTAAATTACATTGATGGAAGAATTGCTACCATGATTAATGCCGCTTACACACAAATCGGGCTTGCGATGCAACACTTTATCAATTGCCAATTTTACACAATCGGCTGGTGTGCCGCTACATTGGTAGGTTTCCAAGTTTTCAAACAAATTCACTTTCTCTAATCGCAATGGGCTGCCGATGGTAATAGCATGACCCATACCACTTTGCGGCGCATCGGGTGCAACAACAATTACTTTACCCAAATGTGAAACCGCTTCTACTAAGGCTTTTATGCCCGGTGCTGTAACGCCATCATCATTCACTACTAAAATTAATTTCTCTGAATTCATTTTTCTATTTTAATATTCTTCACCATTATAATCATCGCCACTGTTACCACCACCACCGCCATGTGTGCCGCCATCTTCGGTAGGTTTGGTGCTGCCGCCATGATAATGGCTGCAGTCCATTTCAATCGTTAATGCCGATTCAGGTTCGGCAAAAGCCGCATCAGCATTTAGTTGTAGCGATTTATCCGCATAAGCTTTTTTGAAAAATAATCCCCAAATTGGCAAAGCCGAGGATGCCCCTTGCCCAAAAGCCATACTGGTAAAATGTAAAATGGGGTCTTCGCAACCCACCCACACACCTCCAACTAATTGCGGTGTCATGCCCATAAACCAAGCATCAGTATGCCCTTGTGTAGTGCCAGTTTTGCCAGCTAATTCGCAGGTTAAACCATAACGATGCAAACCCATTGCAGTGCCACGTTGCACCACACCTTGCAACATTTTATTCATCACAAATGCAGTTTGATCGCTGATAACTTCGGTTTGTTGTGGCACAAATTCTTTAATCACATTGCCATATTTATCTTCAATGCGCATGATATACATGGGCTTAGATGAAATGCCTTTATTGGCGAAAGCACTATAAGCACCAACCATCTCAAACACCGATATATCGGGCGTTCCAAGGCATATACTGGGAAATGGATCAATCTGCGAAGTGATGCCCATTTTGTGTGCCATTTCAATAATGGGTCGTGGTCCAATTTGTTTCATTAAATAAGCGGTGATACAATTTACCGAACGAGCCAAGCC
>CAIQHW010000524.1 GCA_903871715.1 uncultured bacterium | reverse complement strand
TTGTTAAAGAACAAAATCTCAACGATACACTTTACAAACCCAACACTGTTTTAAATATAATTTCTTCGGCAAAAAATTCGCTCATCACTTGGCAAATGTATAACGGCAGGGTTGATTTGGTGAATGAAGATAGAATGGCGCATCGCCCTGCCATGGGCAAACTGTATGAGTTGTATGCTAAAAGATGTTTCCAGAGTGGAGCAATGGATTTTGATGATTTGTTGATGAAGATGCACGAATTGCTGGAGCGTTTTCCTGAAGTGTGTTACAAGTATCAACAGAAGTTTAAGTATGTGATGGTAGATGAGTTTCAGGATACGAACTATGCACAATATTCTATCGTGAAAAAACTATCGGCGGTGAACGAAAATATTTGTGTGGTAGGCGATGATGCACAAAGTATTTATGCTTTCCGTGGCGCTACGATTGCCAACATTTTAAATTTTGAAAAGGATTATCCTGATTTGAATATTTTCAAACTCGAACAAAATTATCGCAGTACGCAAAACATTGTAAACGCTGCCAACAAAGTGATTGCGGTGAATAAAGCGCAAATCAAAAAAGAAACTTTTACTACCAATGCCGAAGGTGAAAAAATAAAAGTGGTACAAGTTGCCACCGATAATGATGAAGGAAAATATGTGGCTGATAATATTTTCGAAATGCGCATGCGTCATCAATTGCACAATAAGGAGTTTGCGATTTTATATCGCACCAACAGCCAGAGCCGTGCATTTGAAGAAGCTTTGAGAAGAATGGATATTCCTTATAGAGTATATGGTGGCATCAGTTTTTATCAACGCAAAGAGGTAAAAGATTTTTTGTGTTATTTAAGATTGACAGTAAATTTTAATGATGAAGAAGCCTTACGTCGAGTGATTAATTATCCAACCCGTGGCATTGGTAAAACAACATTAGAACGAGCCACTGTAGCCATGAATGATGCAGGCAAAGGTTTGTGGGAAGTGTTGGAAAATGCGCCGCTGTATGGTATCAAAGCTGGTAAACCTGTAGAAGATTTTATGTGGATGATGAAAAGTTTCAACGCCATGTTGAGTACACATAATGCGTATGACATTGCACAACACATCGGCAAGCAAACGGGCATCATGAAAGAGTTGTATGAAGATAAAACGGTGGAAGGGGTGAGCCGATATGAAAACCTGCAAGCACTTTTAAACTCTATAAAAGAATTTACAGATGAAACCAAAGTGAATGAAGACACAGGTGAAGTAGTAGATAAAACTTTGGGCAGTTATTTACAAACCGTTACTTTATTAACCAATGCCGATGACGACAAAGGCGATGATAACAAAGTGAAATTGATGACAGTCCATTCAGCAAAAGGTTTGGAGTTTCACACCGTGTTTGTTGTTGGAATGGAAGAAGAATTATTTCCATCAAACATGAGCACCGATGATAGAAATGCGTTGGAAGAAGAACGCCGATTATTTTATGTGGCGGTTACACGAGCAAAAACAAATCTGTTTCTCACTTATGCTTTGAATCGTTATCGCTTTGGCAGATTGATTTATTGCGAACCAAGCCGCTTTATTGATGAAGTGCCCGAAGATTACAGCAC
>CAIQHW010000523.1 GCA_903871715.1 uncultured bacterium | reverse complement strand
GCTCAAACGGCTTTATTGCAAATAACAATGTGGATGCAACCTACCTTAATAGAAATTTTTACGATTGGAACGGCCCATTCGCCAACCAAACTAACGTAGCACCGTCCAAGATTGTTAAGGGTATGACCATGCGCGGTGGTACTAACTCACCATCCGGATTGTTTTGGGCTACTGACAGCTTAATTCGGGTATCTTTTAACTCACAAGCAACATCGATTTACTGGACTTACGATATTATTTCCAGCCAGATTTCAATTATGTCATCTAGTGCTGTTGTAGAAATGGATGGTATCTATTTCTGGATGGGTGTAGATAGGTTCTACCTATACAATGGTAGCGTAAAAGTACTGCCCAATGATAAAAACGTAAACTATCTTTTTGACAATTTAAACTATTCACAGCGTCAAAAAGTGTGGGCAACCAAAGTGCCTCGTTACAATGAAATTTGGTTCTTTTACCCTAGAGGTACTGCTACAGAATGTACCGATGCTATTATTTATAATGTAAAAGATCAGTTGTGGTATGACGCTGGTCAAGCAATTGGCGCACAACGCTCTTGCGGTTACACTACAGAATTGTTCCCAACACCAATTTGGTGTGATTGGAACTATGATCCTGTTTTTAGTCCGCCACATCTTATGATAGGAGCGCCAACTGGAGAGCCTGCTGCACAAGCTAATCAGTTGTATTTGTCAGGTAACCAAACCCCGCTGTTTAGCCCTGGTGATTCTTTATGTTTTAGCACTGAAAATAGTCTTAATAACACGTACTTAATAACATCTAGTGAGTTTATTTTTAATGATAATACTGCTCCAGATGGAGTAACGTTAATAACTTGTTCAACTGACTTACCTAATTTTTTAGCTATTGGTCAATTGGTATACTATGTTACTGGTGGATTTAACATTTGGCAACACGAGTATGGTGTAAATGAAATTAACCTACTTGGAGAAATTGCGGTATACTCTAGTATTACTACCAGTGATATTAGCTGGTTAACTGGAAACCCTAGCCAAAATTCTTTACAAGGTATTAACCGTAGAATGCATTTACGCCGTGTTGAACCAAACTTTTTGCAAGACGGCACTATGGCAATGACTATTTTAGGTCGTAAGTTTGCCTCTGGTCCTTATGAAGAATCTTCTGGGCCATACTATTTTACTAAAGACACTGGTAAAATAGACCTGCGTGTAGAGCATCGTTTGGTGCGTTTAAAGTTTGAGTCTAACGAAATTAACGGCAATTACCAAATGGGTCGTAATTTGATTACTGCAGAATATGGCGACGAACGCCCCTAATTCTCAAGTTTTCTTTCCGTTCCTTCCAGACTATGCTACTTGGGATGAATGGAACGGTGAGCTGGCTATTTACTATGGTCAAAGAAATATTGAATTTTCTCCTGAAGAAAATTGGCGAGACGGTGCTATGAATATTGTACAATCAGAAACCTTTGGGGTATACCCAGTTCCTGATCCGTATACTTTTGAGACATGGCAAGATTGGGCTTTGGAGTTTACGACCATAATTAATGGTCCAAGTAGATGATAATTGTTAGAGCAAAACAAGAACATTTTGAACAACTATTTAGTTTAATTGAACAAATGGTTGCTGAAAGTGTATTTTCATTTGCTCCGCCGTCTAGAAAAAAAATTCAACAATTAATGGATTATCCTAAAAGTGCTGGATTTTTAGCTTTTGAAGGCGATAAATGTATTGGTTTTGTGGCAGCAG
>CAIQHW010000522.1 GCA_903871715.1 uncultured bacterium | reverse complement strand
TTGATCAAGCGACCCGAAGGTCCAGGCAATGCCTCTCTCTGATGTGACATGGCTCCCATAAGACACCCGGGGGAAATGTTTGAAGAATTCCCCGAAGAAATCAAGGTCGTTGATATTCTTACCACTCATCATGGCTTTATAACCATAGTCCGCTACTTCTTTTGAAGTTGGCAGCTTCTTGCCTTTTACTAATGCACTTTCTTCCATCGCTGCTGCTGCCTGAAAACCACTTTCTGTAGCACCTGGGCAAAGAATTGTTATGGTTACACCTTTATCACTTACTTCATTAGCAACAGCTTCTGAAAAACTCAACACATAAGCTTTGGTAGCATAATATACTGCCATGGTTGGTCCTGATTGAAAAGCAGCTGTGGAGGCTACATTCATAATCTTCCCACTTTTACGATTGACCATTTCTTTTAAATACAACTTGGTAAAATGAGTCAATGTTGTGATATTCAGATTTATCATTTGCAATTCTTTGTTCCAGTCTGTTTCTACAAACATTCCAAAATCACCAAAGCCAGCATTGTTGATTAAATGATCTACCTGAATTTTTTCTTGCTGAGTTTCACTAAATACTTCCAATGCTGCATTCGGAGCTGATAAATCTTTACCAATACAATACACCTTTATTTTAAATTGCTGTTCTAATTCAGCTTTTAATTCATCTAATTTAGTTTTGTTTCTGGCCACTAAAACTAAATTATCTCCTTTCGATGCATGAATTTTTGCTAACTCTAATCCGATACCATTTGATGCGCCTGTTATTAATGCTGTTGCCATTTTGGTAAAATTTTATTGATAACCTCCTCTCCTATTTTTTGGAATGTAAACCTATTACAAACTTTGTACTTTGTTTGCTAAACCATTATCCCAAAGCCACTGTCCAAGCTTCTTTAGTGCCTAAATGCGTTTTGCCATTCATCTTTAAGTATAAAAACAATTGCATGCGGTAAGTTGCCAACCATTTGATAGGAGCATTGATAATAGCTGCACCCAAAACCATTTCTTCTTTGTTGGGCAACAAAACTTTTTTGTTGATTAAATCATCTTCGCTGATGCCATCCATGTAGGCAATGATTTCTTTGCGTTGCTCTTCTAATCGTTCAGCAAAGTTTTCAATAGTCAATGTTTTGCGGTAGGCTCTGATTTTTTCCCATTCTTCTGGGTTCAAATCATTTTTTATAAACCAACGCAACATCGTTGCGCCAATGCCCGATACATACATCATCAGCTCGTGAGTGCTTCTCACTTTTTCATTGGGACGAAATTCTAAATCATCTGCTTCGATGTGTGTAGCCAAATTTTTTAGCAAATCAATTTCACGAAGCAAGTTGTCGGTAAGGTGTTGTTTGTACATAATTATTTTGGAGATTATTGTTTTAGAATTAGAGAAACAAATATAGTGGTATGTTGTTCAAAAGACTACCCTATAAAATATTCCATGCAACCTTTCGTTGCTAATTATCATCTAATTCAGTATAAATCCATTCACACAATGGAAGCCGACTTACAACTCCTGCAACAAAACTTTCAACTGGCTTTGCCTTATAACCCTAAGGCAGAAAGCGAACTACTCATCAGTGCTTACGATATTTTATTTGTAAAAGCCGACGAAGGTTATTGCAAAATAGTGTACACCGATGCCGAACAAAAAACAAAAGAAGTGTTGCTCACCCACCATCTTATTTATTACGAAGAGAAGCTGCAAACGTTAGGCTTTTACCGCATTCATCGGGCTTACTTAATTAACAAACTACACACTAAAGCCATCAACCATTCACAACATTTTGTGGTTATGAAAAATGATTTTGAAATCAACTATTCGCGAAACGTGAATGAACTAATGAAACATTTGTTTCCGAAATTTTAAGCAAATGAGTTAATGAGGAAATTAGGAAATGAATGTTCCTCAAATCGTTATCGCCAAGCTGAAGTATGGCTTTTGAGCGTTGAGCTTGGTGATTACTTGATACAATTGAACCAAGCAGAACCGAAACCACCAACGCAAAGGCTATGCACAGCTTCGATTCAACAAATAACAACTTAACGTTTACGGCAACATTATTCCGCTTTTTTGATTTTTCCCACACCATCGTTTTGCGACGATTTTATTGCAGCATTTCCTTTATGTTCTATACTGCCAACACCTGAATTATTCATGGCAATAGTTTGTTGCGCATTCACCTCAGCAATGCCAACGCCACTGTTGGTTATTTTCATTTTTTGCGTTACAAAATCAAAAGCATGCAAAGCACCAACACCACTGTTTTCAATATTTACAGAATCTGCTGTGCCTGTAAGTGTAGTACTGCCCACTCCTGATAAGTGAGCATCTAACATTTCGCAATTCATTTTTAATGAAGTAGTGCCTACACTGTACGTCTTCAAAAGAAAGTGAACTAAAGAGGTAAAAAAATAAGAGACACATTTTTGTTGATGAATCAAAGTTAAGAATTAATTTTTAGTGTTTAAAAAAGATTTGTTGCTGGAGTCGT
>CAIQHW010000521.1 GCA_903871715.1 uncultured bacterium | reverse complement strand
TTTGAGCAAAATTATTTTACCATAGCATGAGCTGCAATCATGGCGGTTGTCCAAGCATTTTGAAAATTAAATCCGCCAGTGATGCCATCTACATCCATAATTTCGCCAGCGAAAAATAAATTTTTAACTAGCTTGCTTTCCATCGTTTTAAAATTGATTTCGGATAAGGTAACACCACCGCAGGTTACAAATTCTTCTTTAAAAGTTGATTTGCCAATGGTTTGCAAATCTAATGCGGTTAAGCATTTCAACAGTTTTTCTTTTTGCAGTTTATTTATATCAGCCCAATTTTGTTTGTCGTTGATGTCTGATTTTGATACCAACATTTGCCAAACCCGTTTGGGTAAATCAAACAACACATGGCTGCAAACCTTTTGTCGGCTTGCATTCACCGTTTGTTGTTGTAAAATTTCTTTTACTTGTGCCATAGAAAATTGGGGTACAAAATTTATTTGCACTAAAAATTTATAACCACTTTCAAATAATGTTTTGGCTGCAAATGCTGATGTTTTTAAAACTGCTGGTCCGCTTAATCCCCAATGGGTAAACAACAAAGCGCCTTTCATTTTGAAATTATTTTTGGGTAAAATAATTTCGACCAATGGAATGGAAATGCCTGATAAGTCAACTATTTCGGGCTGTGGAATAAGAAAGGTAAACAGCGATGGAATTAAGGGTTGAATAGTGTGTTGCCAGTTTTTTAATTGCTGTAAAATGATGCCTTGCGAATTGCCACCAGTGGCAATCAATAATTTTTCTGCTACAATTTTTTCATGAAATTGATTTTCAATTTCAAAACCATTTTCAGTTTTTGAAATGGCATTTACCGAATAATTTGTTTTGATTGCTACACCAAATTTGTTTGCTTCTTTCAACAAACAATCCATAATAGTTTGCGACGAATCGGTGATGGGAAACATTCTGCCATCGGCTTCTGCTTTCAGTTTTACGCCTCTTTCTTCAAACCATTCAATGGTGTTTTTGGGATTGAAAAAATGAAAAGGACCTTTCAATTCTTTTTCGCCTCGTGGATAATTTTTCACCAAATCATTCACCTCAAAACATTGATGCGTAACATTGCATCTGCCGCCGCCACTCACTTTTACTTTGCTTAAAAGCGAAGAAGATTTTTCTAACAAAATAATTTTTGAATTGCCATTAGAAAGCCTTGCAGTATTGATGGCAGCAAACATCCCAGCCGCACCGCCACCAATGATTACGATAGTTTTCATGTTTATTTTCTACTGATTTTTATTATTGAATATTGCTGCAATTGCTTTAGTTTTGTAAAATAATTTTGAAACATTTTCTACTCATATTGATTGCTGTGGCAGTGATGATGCAAAGTTTTACAAAGATGCTCATCATTGTAAATTTTAATTTGCATCAACAAACTATTGCCAAAACGCTTTGCGAAAAACGCAACGTCAAAGGTAGCTGTTGCGCAGGAAGATGTCAGTTGAAAAAGCGATTAAATGAAGAAGACAAAAACGAAAAAGCACCAAATCCAACTAATTCAAAAGAAAAATTGGAAGAATTATTTTGCGAAAAAAAATCTGATTTCAAAATTGATTTGAATAAAAACTTTGAATTGCAATTTCCAATTGCTTCTAATTCCGTTCTATTGCTATATTCCAAAGGAATTTTCCATCCGCCATGTTGTTAATTTGATTTACTGATTTACACAAAAGCATTTCATTAAAATGCTACAATCATTTATTTCAAATCAACAAATCATTTCAAAATGAAAAAAAATAGGTTGATGTTGGGCATCGTGATATGTTTCACTTTGCTACAACATACGTCGAATGCTGCTTCCGATAGCACATTCACTTGCACCAGCAATTGTTGTTGCTCAAAAAATTTAGCACCAGCAGGCATTATGTTTAGTCATGTGCACAAAAAAGGGGAGTGGATGTTGGCTTACAATTTTATGCAAATGAACATGAATGGATTGGTGAATGGTTTATCAAATAGCAGCACCAATGAGGTTTTCAAGACTTACATCGCTGCATCAACCAAAATGCAAATGCAGATGCACATGTGGATGGGCATGTATGGCATTTCAGATAAATTAACTGTGATGGGTATGTTGAATTACAACAGCAATTCAATGAACATGCAAATGCTTCCAACAACAGCTATGAATATGCCCGGCATGGAAATGATGGGTAGCGATGGCACGATGCCAAACATGATGAGTAAAGGTTTTGGCGATGCACAATTGTACGCTATGTATGCATTGCTGAATGATGGAAACAGCGAATTGATTGCCATTGGTGGATTGAATTTACCAACTGGTAGCATCAATCAAAAAGGAAAAAGCGATGATGTTTTTTATCCTAATTCTAATTTGACTTACATGATGCAATTAGGCACTGGAACGCTGGATGTATTGCCAGGGTTGAGTTATAAGTTTCAGCAAAATAAATTTGCCGTTGGCGCTCAATTTAATTCTTCCATCAAAACATCATCCAACAGCAATCATTATCGGCTTGGAAACACAGCAATCATGAATGTTTGGAGTGCTTTTTCTATTTGCAAATGGTTAAATCCATCGGTAAGAATAGAGGCATCAAGTGCAGGAAAAATTACTGGTGCTGATGCTTCTATTTATGCATTTAATGAACCGGCAGCAAACACTATGAATTATGGAGGCACCACACTTCGATGTTTTGTGGGCACATCATTGCCCATTCAGCTTAATAAAAACAAAGCCATGAAAATTAGCGTTGAATATGGCTTGCAGGCTTATCAAAAATACAATGGTATACAAGTGCCAATAAAAAATGTAATCAACGCAAACATTAATTATCAATTTTAAAAACAAAAATCTTATGCAATCAAATAATATTTCAAAAGCAATTTTCTTAGCTATTTCATTGACAATTTTTATTTCCATTTTTTCTTGTAAAAAAGATTCATCAACAACTACAACAACTAACCCAGCCACACCAACAGGCACATTGGTATTGCATTTACATACGAATGTAGATAGCAATGAAGTGGATTTTTACGACACGGTTTATCACACCACAGCAGGTAGGAAAATTTCGGTAAGTAGAGCGCAACTGTTTATTTCACATATTCAAGCAGTACAGCTAAATGGCGCTGTGATTGACTTATCGGGCATTTCTATTTTAAAAGTGATGGAAAATGAAGAGTATGTAATTGGTAAAATTCCTGTTGGAAATTATAAATCGGTCAACTTTAGTGTGGGTTTGGATAATACGGTAAACACAACTGCACCAACTGTTGGTTCTATTTTTAATAACCCAACAATGTGGTTTAACAGCAGCTACGCCAGCAGCGATGGCTATGTGTTTGCCAACTTTCAGGGCAAAATAGATACTACTACTCATGCCAATGGAACAGTAACAAACATGCAACCGTTTGTTTATAAAATAGGCACCAATGCTCATTTTACCAACATTAATATGCCCGAACAAGATTTTGCAGTGTTGGCAAACACAAAACAATATGTGCATATTATTATCGATTACAACAAGTTTTTTAATGGCGTGCCATTAAATCAAAGTGCGAATTTGAATGTAAGCACTGCTGCCGCAAATTCAACAGCCATAGGCAATTTGGTGGCTGCGAATATTGTCAGTTTGTTCCATTATGAACAATAAAAAGTTTGGCGAACTTTAAAAGTTCGCCAAACTTCATCGCTTCTTTTATCCGAAAATAATTTGCTGTTAATTTCAACAGTAAACAATTTTTTGTTGGAAAAAAAAGAAAACAGTTTGTGATTGTTGATTGTGTTTTGTTGGGTAATTAAATTTATTTTTAAGAAATAAATTATTTTCTGTTTTGCAATTCTTTTTTGCATGGTGTTGATGAACCAAGCACAGGCGCAGGTTTGGATTAAATCGAGAAATGTGCCCAAAAAGAAAAAAGATGATTTTGATTATCCCGAAAAAAAATCAGCACCCAAAAAACAAGAAGATGATGAGCATATTACCCCGATTGGCACTGTGCAATTAACGGCTTCTTTTTTGATGAACAAACGCGAAATGTGTCCCACCGATTCTGTAAAATTAACTTACCGTGGCAATGCCAAAAGTTTTGCTGATGTATTTTATAATTGGCAAATTCCAGATAGTGCTATTCTTCGCCAAGCCGCTACAGGTGTGTTTTATCTGCGTATTCGCAAGCCTGGCGTTTATCGTATCAGCATAAAAATTACGGGCGATGAAAGTAAGTATCGAGCCTCAAAAATTTATACCGATTCGTTGGAAGTTTTAGCACCACCAAATGCTTCGTTTGAAATTGCAAAACAACAAATTTGCCGAGGCGAATATGTGGATATGCAATACACGGGCTCGAAGAAAAATTTAGAAACCTACACTAATTATAGTTGGTCGTTTGATGGTGGGTTTCCGATTACTGAAAAAACAAGTTTAAAGCAAACTGTGTTTTGGGATATTGCTTGCAAAGGCAATGGAATAGCCACTAAAACAGTGAAATTGACAACAACAAATCAAGAGGGTTGTACCTCTATTACGCAACAAAAAATAAAAGTGGTAGCGCCCGATGCTCGAATTTCAGTGAGTAACGAACATCCTTGCAATGGTGAAGAATTGGATGTAAAAGCGATTACTTGTGTGAAAGATAACGACACCAAATATATTTGGAATTTTGGTTCAGGTATTGATGCCAATCCCAGCATTGAAGGGGCTTCGCAGAAAGTGGTGTATTACAATATTACTGAAATGCCAACATCTGATATGATAAAATTGCAAACCATTCAATTAGGCTGTTACTCGAATATTGACTCCGTGTTTTTAGACATCTATCCTTTGATACTGGCTGATTTCACAGTTAATCAAGATACACTCCATTCGGGTGGTACAGTTAATTTTAACATCGGTGATGTGTTTGCTTGCGATGGCGGTGGCGAAATAAAATATCAATGGAAATTTCCTGAAGGTAATATTTTATCCTCAAAAAATAATAAAGAAGTGGCGGTGCAATTCAACAACAATTATGGTTCGCCAGTAATTTTTTATCCATCGCTTTACATTGTGCAAGATAAATGTAAAAGCCGCCCATACTCCATGCCCATCTATGTTTCGCCCGAAAGTGCGCAATTAGAAAAGTGATTTTTTTTTGAAAAAATAATTTGCCAAAAATCGAACTAGATTAAACCTTAAATAACTCGACAAGTCGTATTCAGCATAAACAAACAATTTTTAAACAACAAAACAATTTTATCATGCAAAACAAACATCTTTTCATTGCACTTTGTATCGCAGGATTGGCTGGCATTACCATGTTTACCACTTCTTGTAAAAAAGTAAAAGCCTCTATTTCCGACACCGAAGCATCAGCAGCAACAGACAATGTAACGGCTGATGGTACATCGCAAGAATCGCAAAACTTGGCTGAACAAGCACACTCCTTAGGAGCTGCTGGCGCAAGCGGAATGCGCCTTGCCGATGCCAATAATTTGTTATCAGCTTGCGCAACAATTACAATTGATAGTATGGGTACAACTGATACTATGACTATTGATTTTGGCTCTGCTCCTTGTATATGTCATGATATGCGCTATCGCGAGGGCAAAATGATAGTGTCATACACAGGCAAGTATCATACACCTGGTGCGGTGATTGATATTCATTACAATAATTATGCAGTGGGTCCAACTGCTACAGATTTGTATAGCATTGGCAACTCGAGCACCAAGCATATTGTAAATAACGGTTTCAATGGTTCAGGATTTATGAGTTGGAATGTAACTTCGTCTATGTATATTACTAAACCAGCAGGTGGCACAATTACTTATAATGAAAGCAAAATTAGAACTCAAATTGCAGGTATTGCTACTTCGTATTCTTCTACAAATAAGTTTGACATTTCAGGCACAGCCACTGGCATTGCAGCTAATGGTACATCATTTTCAGCAGCTACAGCATCTGGCAAAGATTTAATTAGAGACATGAGTTGTCGAAAACATTTTACTCAAGGCGAATTAGATATTACACCATCAGGTGCATCAACCATTGCGATTGACTTTGGTAATGGAGCTTGCGACAACATTGCTACTGTTACTAGAAATGGCGTAACAAGAACAATTAATTTGAGATAATTTTCTTTTAAAATTTCTACAATAAAATCCTGCAATAAAATATCTATTGCAGGATTTTTTATTTAGTAATAAGCTCCTGTTGTGAATAATTGAATTTTAAATTGCAGAACTAAATTTTAAACCTAACCCAATGGCTACAATGGTGAGAATTAAATTAGCAATTACATTAAACGCCAACATGCTCCATTGCTGGTTTTGAGCTAGTTGCCAATTTTGCCAGCTAAAAGTTGAAAAAGTGCTCAAGCCACCACAAAACCCAACTGCCCAAAATATTTGTGTATTGGTATTTTTATTTTCAACGGCTTCTGCCAATACCAAAGCGATGATGATACAACTGATTAAGTTGGCAGAAAGTGTGGCAAAAATACTATTCATTTTTTTTATAGAAAATAAATAACCGAGCAAAAACCTAAACACAGAGCCAATTCCACCACCAATAAAAATTAAAGTGATTTTAAAAACCATGCTTATTTTTTTTCGTGGCGGTGCACATTCTTTTGATACATCATTTGAATCATTAAAAATAAGGCGAAGAAAAATCCAATGCCAATTGGATTGAAATATTTTGTTTCAAAATTGTAGTAATGTAAAAATAAAAATAATGCTGCGCCAAAAACAGAAAGGGTTAAATAGACAATACAAACAAAATTATCCTTAACGCCTAACATTGCCAAATGATGTGTAATGTGGTCTTTACCACCAACAAATGGTGAATGCCCTCGTAACATTCGTCGAATCGAAACTGTAGTGGTATCAATAATTGGAATTATGAAAACTAAAAGAGGTGCAATAAATTGTTTGAATTGAATAATTGGGCCATTAATATCTCGAAAATTCCAAATAAAAATGATGCTGATGGCAGCTAAAAACGCACCTAAAAATTGACTGCCTGTATCGCCCATGTATAACTTTGAAGGATGCCAATTGAAAAATAAAAATCCAAGCAAAGCTGCTACTACACCGCCTCCTGTGATGACAAAGAATGGGTCAAAATGATTGGTTAAACCGCAAACAATTAAAATTGCAGAAATGATAACGATGGAAATAGAACTTACTATTCCATCCATATTATCTAGCATGTTGATAGAGTTCATGATACCAATTACCCAAAAAATAGTGAACAAATAATTGAAGATGCGAAACGACGAAATATCAATTACAACACCGGCTCCAAGCATTATAATGGCACATAAAAGTTGGCCTGAAAATTTTAAAAGTGGTTTGGTATTGTAAGCATCATCTGCTAATCCAATTAAAAAACCAATAGTGCTGCTCAGTAAAACTGCTAAATGAATTTTATTGATTAGAATGCCTTTGTCGGGCAATAACGCAAAAATAGAGTACGAAAATAAAAACAAAATAAAGAAAGAAATACCACCAAATGCAGGCTTGCTGGTGCTTGCCCAGCGCACGATATCATCATTACCATTCTGGCTTCGCATGCCCAAAGTGTGCGAAAACTTTACAAACAAACCATTAATTAAAATAGACAATAACACCGCTACTAAAAACAGAATGAAGATGTAAAGTGAATTTTCGGGAGCAAATAAATCCATTGTTTTGATTTTGTTTTGTTAAAGACAACTTTAACCTTGTAAATGTTGCATGGCTTGATATGCCATTAATCCTGCGCCAATTTCTAATGCTTTTTCATCCACATCAAAAGTGGCTGTGTGTACAGCACTGCTGCGGCTTCCATCTTTGCAAGCGGTTCCTAATCGAAAAAAACACGCAGGAATTTTTTGTGCAAAAAATGAAAAATCTTCAGCCGTCATGCGCAAATCTAATTCTTCTACATTTTCTTTTCCTAAAAATTCTTGTGCATTTTTTTTACTCAATTCTGTTACAGCGAAATCGTTTATCAAACATGGATAACCATTTGAAATTTCAACTACGACATCTCCACCCATGCTTTGCGCAATTCCTTTTGCAATTTCATTAATGCGGCGATGAATTTCTTTTCGCCATTTTTCATCCATCGTGCGCAAAGTGCCTTCCATCCTCACTTCATCGGGTATTACATTGGTTGCGCCGTTGGCAATAAACTTTCCAAAAGATAACACTGTTGGAATAATCGGATAAGCATTTCTGCTCACAATTTGTTGCAACGAAACAATGATTTGCGAAGCCATTAAAACTGTATCTACACAATTTTGTGGTAATGCACCATGACCGCCTTTGCCTTTGGCAGTAATATAAATTTCATCGGCGCTTGCCATGTACAATCCGCTACGGAAGCCTGTTTTGCCCATAGTCATGCTGGGATGAACGTGCAACGCCAAAATTTTTTCGACTTTTGGATTTTCTAAAACACCTTCTGCAATCATCACACTTGCACCACCTGGTTCTTTTTCTTCCGAAGGTTGAAAAATTAATTTCACAGTTCCTTGCCATTCGCTTCTTAATTCGTTTAAAATTTTTGCTGCGCCCAGCAAACATGCGGTGTGCACATCATGTCCGCAAGCATGCATCACACCTTCGTTTTGCGAAGCATAACTGCAATTGTTTTTTTCTTGAATCGGCAACGCATCCAATTCGCTGCGCAATGCAATTACTTTTTTATCCGCATTTTTTTCGCTGCGCAAAATAGCTACAATGCCCGTTTTGGCAACATTTGGAGTGAATGAAATTTTCCATTCGCTCAATTTTTGTTGCACAAATTTTGAGGTTTCAAATTCTTGAAATGACAATTCGGGATGTGCATGAATATGTTGCCGAATAGCTTGAATTTCCTCAAAATATTCCGCCGCTATTTTTTTTATTTTTGAAATAATTTCGCTCAATTTTTTCTATTTTTTTTGTGAAAAAAAATTATGCTTCTGCCAACACACTTTCAACAGCTTTGGGATTGTGGTTATGCTTAAACATTATCGCAAAGAAAATTGCAATCACCAAAGCAT